>DNMA01000045.1 GCA_003489505.1 Legionellales bacterium
GTTGAATAAATCAATTTTCTATGACTTTAAAAAAACGATATATAAACCACTTCAAGATGAAATTTAATAACCCATATTTTCTTCCTGGAAAAAAGATTTTATATTCACATTTTCAGAATGGCTAAGAATTGGATTTTTATCTCTATTAAAATAAACAATAGGAAAATCTGAGTGAAATTTATATTCTTTTTGTATGGTTTGAGTCAAAACTCTAAAGCTGAAAATATCATATAACTCTATAGTATCAGTTTCAGAGGCTATCGAGTTGATTTTTAAACTTACCCTATATTCCCCTGCATTTAAAAGCCCTTTTGGGATAGTACAAGTTGCTTTTTGCAATCCACCTTGAATATCAGCGACATCATAGCAATGCAAAAGCTTTTGACCCAACAAAGTACTAATCAAAATATTAAATTGATAAGTATGCCCGACATGTCTGGACTCAAATTCAATATTAAAATTTACGTCATCTTCAAAAGAAAATGTCTCTTGTTGAGCGTCATTGATATAAACTTGATGCAAATGAATTGACTGTGCTTTAGGAGTTGAAGACTCATGGTGCACATAAGAAGCTCTATGATTGGACTTTGCATTAATCAGATAATTAGAAACCACGGAACTGACTGTGCGCATACCACCATCTAAACGATACTTTTCATCACACTCCACCACTCGGCCATGCGACAATTCTAAAGCTTTGGTACATAAAGAAGAAACCGCATTCATATCATGGCTCACAAAAATCAAGGTTCTGCCTTGATTAGAGATTTCTAACATCTTATCTAAGCATTTTTTCTGAAAACCACTATCGCCAACTGCTAAAACTTCATCGACTATCAAGATTTCAGATTCTAAAAATGCCGCTACAGAAAAAGCCAATCGCATATACATGCCTGATGAGTAACGTTTGATGGGGGTATTGATATGCTCACCTAATTCAGAAAACTCAATCATTTGATCAATGACTTTTAAAATGTTTTTTTGCGGCATGCCATTGATTTTAGCATTGAGAAAAATATTATCTCGCCCTGTTAAGTCCGGATGGAATCCTGTGCCAACTTCCAATAAACTAATGAGTTTTCCTTGATATTCAAAATAGCCTTCTGAAGGGGTAGTAATTCGCGATAATATCTTTAGTAAGGTACTTTTCCCAGAGCCGTTTTTTCCAACTAGGGCGACTCTATCACCTTGATTAATTTCAAAAGAAATATCTTTTAAAGCCCAGAAGTGATTTTCAGGGCAATCTTGCATTTGATGAGCATTTAATACTAAGGAATGATGCTGCACTTCGATAGCTTCATGCTTTTTCTGATTTTTTTTAAGTAAGGCATCAACTTTTTGATTAATTCTTTGATAAAAAGTATCCACCGGCGCCATCAACGTCCCATGGCGATACATCTTTGATAAATGATTTACTCTTAATGCCCAGGTCATAACACATCCACCATTGAACGTTCTTTTTTAAGAAATGAATTTAAGCCCAAAAATAAAGTTGCGCCCGATAACATTATGGCCATCATCATCGAGTCAAAATTTAATGGAGTGCCATTAAATATACTTCGATAAGTTGTTATGACTGTGGCCATGGGATTAATCGCATAAATCCATTTACTCCATGCTGGAGCAAGGGTGACTGAATACATCACAGGACTAGCAAAATAAAATAATTGCGTAAAAAAAGGTAGGACATGTTTGATATCGCGATACTGGGCATTCAATGGTGCTAACAAAAGTCCAAGCCCCAAAGCAAAAGACATTTGTATAATTAATAATACCGGTGCGATGAGAAAAATTTTAAAGCTAAATACTTTAAAAAAAAGTGAAAATAAAACAATTAAAGTGAAACCCACCCCAAAATCAATAGTGCAATTCATCACATAAGACATGCCAATGACCGCCCTTGGGAAATAAATTTTACTTAATAAACCCGCATGCGATTCCAAGCAACTTGTGGTTTGATTTAAAAGTGCAACAAAAGTCTGCCAAGGTATAATGGATAATAAATAAAATAATAAATAAGGCAGATTGTCTGATGGAATTTTAACCATTAAACCAAAAACAAAACTCATGACACCCACTGTGATAATGGGGGTTAAAATCAACCATAAAGGACCCAGTATCGTCTGAAAATACTTCACCCGAATATCTCTTAAACTAAAAGCCCATATCAACTCTTTATATTTCCAAAGCTCTTTTAAGGACTCAATGATTGATATTTTTTTTGTTGCACTAATTCTTGTTACTTTTAACACTTTATTCCCTTAAGCATTTTCATGAATACTGCTGAATTGGTTTTCTAAATCTTGAATTTTGTCTAAATACATCTGATTACTTTCAGACATCCATAATATCGCTTTTGTATAAAAATACAAATCAATTTGCTCTTGAGTTAATGCGTGAATGACCTGAATATCGTAAAGATATTTTAAAGAAATCGATGCATAAGAAAAAGAAATGACTTGGGCATGATTTAATAAATTTATCATCCACTCAATGGGCATATCTGAGCTAGAAATTTCAAACATTTGATAAACATTTTCAAATCGATTCAACAACTGTTTTAATTTTTCTGGATGTGCTGCAGGATGGGTTTTTAGCATAATCATACTTTTTTGAGGAATATGTTTTGCAAAAACATCAGCATATAAATTCAGCTCTTGTTCCAAAGACATCAGTTTTGACTCTGAATATGAACCCATTAAAAACACATATTTTTTTTGTTCCCCATCAAAGACATCATCATCCTGTTCAAAAATCTTCATAAATTGATTATTCAGATCTAATACAATTTTTTTATCAATGGTTTGTACATGCTTATTATGAAAGCAATTAGAGCTTGCTTCCTGTGGCAAAATACCTAATAACATATCGGCATCAAAAACTTGAGAACAGCTCATCACACTCCAGGCCCTTTTGATGCGGCTTAATACATTTTTAATAGATGCTTGAGAGAAATCATTGATGGGGAAAAATTGTTTCTCAAAATGTTTTTTATCATAAAAAAGCCCGAAGCCATCACCAAAAGAGACCTTGTAAGACTTTGGAAAACCTTGCATAAAAGCCTGACTGATAAAATCTGATGTCAAATCATGGCTATAATAAAATCTTGCAATCTGCTGCTGACCAAAATATTTTTTTAAAATTTTTGCCTTTTTAAGCACAGAAGTAAAATGGCCACTTTTTTGAAATTCCTGTATTTCATCAGAAAAAACAAGCTGGGTACCTGCCATGATACTCAAGGCCTTTTTAAAAAAAGCCTTGCGATTTTCTTTAAGAGCATGAGCCATCCCATTGGGCAGCCAAACAAAAACAATTAACTTTTCAAGATAAAAATTTTTTTGTTTTTGCAAAAACTTCACAGCCGCAAGACTTGGCAATAATTGCTGTGGATAGTACAAACAAACTAAATCAACCATCTTAAAAACTATTCACTTGTCTAATTTTTTCAAACCAATATAGCATTTCAGCTTGCCCATCTATTTTTTGAATAATCGAGACATCATCATTTAAAAATGCTTCGACTTGTTGATAAAGTCCGGGTTTAAAATCTTTATCCAATTGATTGTCTAATTCCACTGCTTCAATTTGTACACTACCAATATTTTGTATGGATAAACTTTCAAGCGGTTTAAAAATCAGACGATGAAGGTTGGTTAAGACTTCTAAACTCCAACGACCTGGCGCTTCCCAATTGGAATGATATGAAAATAATGCACCTTGTTCAGTTTGGCCTGCTCCAACAAAAATAGAGCCATAAGGATGCCAATCTAATTGACCACCAACATGGGCGTTTAACAGTTGAGGCTTGCCCCCTAAATAAAACGCCAAATCAATTAAATGGGTCGAATTAGATAAAAACCATTGTTCTTTGACCCCTTCTTCCTTTTTCAATGGCGATATCACATGACTCCATTCAGTAAATTCAAAATGAAAGGATTTCACACCCCCATCTGCTGCGATGATTTGTTGAGCTTTTTTCACCGATTGATAAAAGCGTCTGTTGTAACCAACATAGACATCAGCTTGGATTTTTTTCGCCTCATCACGAACCGATAAAATATCTGCCACATCAAAGCCACCTGGTTTTTCAACCAATAATTTTTTAGCACCATGGGCCATCAAAAACTTGGAGACTTCACCAATATTTTTTTCGTGACTAGCTACAATCGCTGGATAATCAGAAAGCTCAATAGAGCTATCTTGCAAAAATTTTTCAATTCCACCAGAAATCGCTTTCACACCAGTCTGATTTTCAAATTCTTGACAAGAAGCTAGACTTCGACCAATGACTAAAGGTTCAATATCCATTGCTTTTAATACTTTTGTATAATCAACGGCCATAGGGCCTGCGCCGATGATCATCATTTTTTTGGGATTCATAAGCTGCCCTTTCAATTAGGTAAACAGAAACTCTTCTTCTTGGAATTTCTCAAAATTTTGAATTGGATTTAACAACTGCAAATGAATTTTTTTTGAGCTTGCAAAAGGTGTTAAATCACATTGGTTTTCTTGTAAAATTTTTTCAACCACAAGACCTGTCATTTGGCTTTGAAAAAGAATATCAAATTGAATTTCACTCCATTGCCAATTGTTAAGCTCCCCGCTATACCATGCCAAACGTTGATTTTCTCGAATAATGTAGCGATGATTTTGATTAAATATCTCAATCAAAACAGGTGCTTGACTATTTAGCTCCTCAATCATTTCACAACGGCTACCATCGGAAAAAATCGCCGTTAATCGACCAGTAATTTCATAAAAACTTTTTCTTTTACTGGGGATTAATTCCGGCGATAGTCCTGATAAATCCAGTGAAAAAGCATCACAAGCACTTAAATGTGCCACATGGTCTAAATAATGAATGGCATTGGTCATCAAACCAAATGCACCACCGGTGACCCGATAATTAATCGGTGAAGACTCTAGCATTTCATGAATATTTTGATAACTAGGCATCATACGCATTGGACAATTAACCCATGCATTAACTTGATGTTTTATCAAAAGCGCTTCGATTACTGCATACTCTTCAGGTTCATTAAACATGATTTTTTCAATGATTAAATTCTTCACTCGAGTGCTGTTTAATAAATCTTCAATCACTTGTTTTCTGACATCGGCATTGGTTGCAATAATTGCAACATCCGTGTCTTCAGAACTTTTTAACTCCAAAGAATACTCAAGCTCATGATATTCAAAACCAGGAATGCTTTCGTAACGTTCTTTGGCTGTGTCCAAAGAGCCTTGGAAAGCATCAATGACTTCAATTTTTAAAGGGATAGATACTGATTTTAATGCCTGTAAGTGTCTGCTACCTAATTGGCCTGCTCCAATAATTTTAATGACTTTTTTCATAAAATTCCTGCTTCTACAGCCTGTTTTTGCTGTTCTAAAACCACTGTTAAAAAACCTTTAATAATGTTTAAACCCACCTGTCCACTTTTTTCCGGGTGAAACTGGCAACCATAAATATTTTGGTGAGAAACAGCAGCACTAATATTAAAGTCACCATAGCGACAGTCAGCCAAACGATTTACATCATTTGCAGGAACAGCACTGAATGAATGGACAAAATAGACACTTTCATTTGCTTGAGTATTTTGTAAAATGGTATTTTCCCAAACTGTCTCCAATGAGGGTTTAATCAATCGATTCCATCCAATATGCGGCACTTTTAACGCCTTGCCATTAGCATCAATGGCATCAATAGGAATAATATCGCCAGGGATTAAATTCAAACCTTGATGCTCACCAAATTCAAAGCTTCGTGTAAACAAAAGCTGCATCCCCAGACAAATCCCTAATAATGGTTTGCCTTGATAGGCAAAATCTTTGATAGCACTCACCAAGTTTCTTTTTTGCAGGCCTTCTATACCATTGGCAAATGCACCCACTCCTGGCAAAACTAAAGCGTTGACATTGTTAATTTCATCAGGATGACTCACTAAATTTACCTGACAACCAAAATGCTCAAAGGCTCTTGATACTGAAAAAATATTTCCCAGACCATAATCAACAATTGATATTAGGGGCTTATTCATAAACACTCTCCTCCAACTGTCTGACTGGAATGCCTTGAAGCTTAGCCCATGCCCGAATTTGTGAAAGACTTAATCTTTTGTAATGCAATGCATCAGCAATGGCTACCGCATTCGCACCACTTTGAAGACAAACATCACTAAAGTGTTCTAAAGTTCCCATGCCACCACTCGCAATCACAGGAATCGAGCTGATATCAGTAACCGCTTTTACTAATTCGGTATCAAAGCCTTTTCGGGTTCCCTCTTGGTCCACTGACGTTAATAAAATTTCTCCAGCCCCAAGACTAATGCCTTTTTTCACCCAATCTAAAACATCTAAATGGGTGTGCTCTCGACCATTGTCAGTAAAAGCTTCCCAGCGCTGGTGTCCTACTTTTTTCGCTTCAATTGATAACACCACACACTGAGAGCCAAATGCTCTTGAAATATCATGAATCAACTGTGGGTTTTGGACAGCAGCCGTATTAATTGCAATTTTATCGGCCCCTGCTCTTAATAACGCTCGGACATCATCAACACTTCTAATTCCACCGCCTACGGTTAATGGAATAAAAATATTTTTAGCTGTATGACTGACCAAATCAATTAAGCTATTGCGGCCATATAAACTGGCCACAATATCCATATAAATTAATTCATCAGCATTTTCTATGAAATATTGATTGGCGAATGTCTGGGGATCACCTAAAACGCGCAATCCTTCTAGGTGAATGCCTTTAATCAAATTAGGGGCTTTAATATCTAGCCGAGGGATAATTCTGACAGAAGACATATTAAGCTTCCTTCGACCAAACAGTTTTGCGTAACTTCCAAAGATTGTCTTCTAATTTCCAAATGTGTGGAGAACGGAAGGAATCAGCAAGGTTCATAAAATAATCCATGGTTATTTCTGGCTGCTCAAACATTTTGTGCGCTTGAGGAAATTCTTTTTCATTGATACTTAAGTATTGAAAGATTTCTTTTGCAAAACGGTCAGGGAATTCACCATCATAACGTTTAACCAAGGCAACCCCTTCTTCTCGGTTAATATCACCTGAGCGAATTTCTTGAGCCGCATCATAGGTTGCACGCCCAATACCAAATTTGGTAAAAGTGGTGTAATAATGGAAATCATCAATTTTGTCATCGATACTATTGTATTTACTGTAAGTACCTGGTGTTCTTTCAGGAGAGGCTTGGAACCCACCATGCTCGACTGCATAGTAATAACAACTTTGTGGATGCCATTTTAAATAATATCCTAAATAATGAACCTCAACTTTATTTTCAGCCAATTGATGAGGATTAGCTGGCAAGTAAGGGTTTAACTCATATTCATCAACACCATAAAATTCTTTAAGGTCATAAAGTGAAGTACCACCTAAATAAATCTCTGATTTATTGTCGGCACTAAAATAAGACCAATCTCTTTGTGCGGTTTCGGTATCTGCTATGGGATTGCCATATTCTGCTTCATTTTCCCCATAAAAAACCAAAGGAATTTTACTCAATAATGCCATTTTAGGTGCAAACGCTTTTTGACCCATCATAAAAGGCTGGAAAGGATGAAATAAGTTTTCAACGGCCAGTCGTGTAATTAAACGATGAATTTTTCCATTCGGCGTATTTAAATAGTTATCAAAACCAGCATGCAGCCAGCTCTGGAAGTTTTTCCAGCCCCATTCAGTATAGACATGTGGTGCCCAAGTAACTGTTAAAGGATGCATCCCGTATTTGTATTTCAAAACATGTGCCGCATAAAAACTATCTTTACCACCAGAACCTGGCACAACACAGTCATAAGAGCCGTCTTTACTTCGATATTTATCGCATAACTCTTTTAATTGAAGCTCTCTATCACTCCAATCAATCCCCTGATTTTTTTTCTCAGCATTTTTACAAGCATCACAAACACCATTTTCATCGAAAAAAATAGTTTTTTTAGTACTGGCTGCGGTATGAGAGTATTCCACTGCAGAATTGGGTCTTTGATTAGAAATCACACACTTGCTGCAAAATTCAATATTTTGTGGCAAGCCATATTTAGTGACATCAGTGTTATCTTGCTTAAAAAGAGATAAATCAACTTCTCTTTGTTTAGGATAAGGCTTCATTTGTCAAAATCTCCATATTTAAAGCATTTAAAATTTTAAAATCATTTTCAGTATCTAAATCGATAGAACGTGTAATTGGCATTTCATAAGCCAGCGTTTGAGCAGTCACAAATCGATTGTGCTCTAATAACCAGGCTTTATCAAAAAAATAGATGGCCCCGTTCAATCGATAAGTTTTAGGCAAATCTTGTCTTCTGGTGATATGAATATCATCAAACAATGGAATCAAATGATGATTGGCATCTTTTTTATAAGCCCAAAAAGGACTTTCCTCGGTTTGACAAACCGACACACTCGATAATGCTTGAGATGCCAAACATTGCTCAATCAATTCATCGATATCTTGCGTGGTTCTCAATGGTGAGGTTGGCTGCAATAAAATCCCTTTATCAAACTCAGGCATTCGATTGAAAACATCTTTGACCACCTCAATGGTTGGGGTGTCATCTTCTGCCAAAAAAGCGTCTCGAATAAAAGGCACCTTTGCACCATAAGCTAAAGACACCTCAGCAATCTTAGCATCATCTGTGGTAACCAAAACCTCATCGATAGATTGAGAACGCAATGCAGCTTCAATAGTCCAAGCAATCAATGGCTTACCATGCACCATTTTAATATTTTTATTTTTCACGCCTTTTGAGCCACCACGGGCTGGAATGATTGCGATAATTTTCAATTGTACCTCATGATAATAAATCTAAATTCCATTCGGATTGCGCTTTTTTAAGTTCCTCCATGCCCCCCACGTCCATCCAATATTCTCTGACAGGAAAAGCACTGACTTTTTCATGATTCTGAATCAGATTTTGAAAAAAATGAGGCATATCTAAATACTGATTTCTGGGAATATATTCCAAGACCTCAGGCGATAAGGCATAAATCCCTGCATTCACAAAGTATTTCTCGACAGGTTTTTCTTGAATGTCTTGTACAAAGCTGCCATTGAGTTTTAAAACGCCATAGGGAACCTGCATTTCATATTCACGAACTGCCATGGTTGCTAGTGAATAATGCTCTTGATGAAACTGTAACAAATTAGAAAAATTAACACGTGTCAGTAAATCACCATTCATCACTAAAAATGGCTTGCTAGGCGTAATAGGTAACAAAGACAAAGCCCCTGCCGTACCCAATTGTTTATCTTCACGTATATAATGAATTTCAATATTGTATTTTGAGCCATCACCAAAATAATTTTCAATATGCTCGGATAAATAATTGACTGAGATATAAAATTTTCGAAATCCTTGCTCCATAAAACCATCCAGAATGTTTTCTAGAATGGGTTTATTGCCTACTTTTAACATCGGCTTCGGACAGTCATTGGTTAATGGGCGCAAGCGCATACCAAGACCACCTGCCATGAGCACCACAATATTTTCTTTTTCGACATACCCATTAAACTCTTCTAGGGTCACTAAATCGACCAATACACCTTGAGGATTGATAATCGGCATATGATTAATGACTTTGCTTCGCATCATCGCTAAAACATCATGCGCTGAAGTTTCAGTACTAGCATAAGTAAAATTTTGATTCATCACAGATTGGACAGACACATCCAATGAAAAGCCTTTGAGAATGGCGCGACGAATATCCCCATCGGTGACAATACCTTTTAAATGGCCGTGCTCATCGAGCACCAAGCCCAATTTGAGGCCACAGGAATCAATGACTTGTATAGCTTGTTTTAAAGTACCATTAAACGGCACCAGCGCATTTTTCCAATGCATCATGACTATAAACTCCTTTTAAACAAGCTGGATTCCCTACTGCTAAATGATTTTCTGGAATATCTTCTAAAACCACAGCACCAGCACCAATGACTGCATTTGCCCCAATCGTAACCCCTGGCAAAATCACAGCACCTGCTCCAATAAAAGCATGGGGTTCAATTTTGACCCCACCACAAATCGTGGCTTTGGGACCAATAAAAACATGCTCTGCTATTTGAGTATCATGCTCAATAAGCGCACCGGTATTGACTATCACATTCTTTTCAATGTGAACTTTTGGCTGA
>DNMA01000095.1:0-267 GCA_003489505.1 Legionellales bacterium
GTCCCTTTTTTTCCTTTGGTAACATTTTTTTTGATGCAATTCGTAATTAGAGCTTAGTCTTGATTTTTTTGTTTAAATAAGCTAAAATCTGGTTAGTTTTTGTTAAAAAAGATTTTTTTATAATTATATTTCCTCGAGTTCTTGGAACAGACTCGATATTCATTTTCAGGTTCTTGTCCGCTGATTACGTTTAAAAAATTAACAATTATTCCATAGCATCAATAAAAAAAATAAGATTTTTGAAGAAAAGTGTGTTAGAATTGGTTT
>DNMA01000095.1:571-6273 GCA_003489505.1 Legionellales bacterium
AAAAGTGTGTTAGAATTGGTTTCTTTTTTTATTTGTAATACAGTTACATCTTTTTTTTACTTTTGGATCCCATAATGTCAAATTTGATACAAAATTTCTCTGATTTGCAGTTTGCAAGCCCTATTATGAGAGCATTGGAAGCACTTAACTTTCAAACGCCTACTCCCATTCAACAACAAACCATTCCAGCTTTATTAGAAGGAAAAGATGTATTGGGTCTTGCCCAAACTGGTACAGGTAAAACCGCTGCTTTTGCTTTACCTTTGATCCAAAAGCTGACTGAAACTTCATTAACTCAATATCCTAAAGCTTTAGTGATTACCCCAACTCGTGAATTAGCTTTACAGGTTGAACAACACATTAAAGATTTAACCAAACATTTACCAAAAATTGAAACAGTGGCTTTATGTGGTGGTCAATCTTATACCCCACAAATTCGTCAATTGAAAAAAGGCTGTTCCATTGTCGTCGGTACACCTGGTCGAATCATTGACCATATTAAACAAGGCACTTTAGCATTAAATAAGATTGAGTATTTTGTATTAGACGAAGCCGATGAAATGCTACGTATGGGCTTTGTGGAAGATGTTGAAAATATTATGCAAAATATGCCTGAATCTCGTCAGACCGCATTATTTTCTGCAACCATGCCACCGCGTATTCGTCAATTGGTTAGCCGTTATTTAAATCAGCCTGTTGTTGTTGAAATTCAAGCTGAAAAATTATCGATGCCTAAAATTCAACAATTTTTCTTATTTGCTTCAGCACCTCAAAAAACTGATGCATTAGTCAAGTTATTACAAATCGCTGATGAAGGTGCAAAAATTGTATTTGTGCGAACCAAGCAACAAACTGAAACTATCGCTGAAGCTTTAGTGAATTCAGGCCTTCGTGCAATTGCTTTAAATGGTGACTTGGCTCAAGCAATGCGTGAGCGTTTAATTCAACAATTCAGACGCGGTGGCGCTGATGTGTTAGTCGCTACAGATATTGCAGCTCGTGGTTTAGACGTTTCTCAAGTGACGCAAGTGGTCAACTATGATATGCCTGGTGATCCTGAAACTTATGTACACCGAATTGGTCGTACAGGTCGTGCAGGTCGTACCGGACAAAGTATTTTATTTGTTGAACCTAAACAATCACGTTTCTTAAACATTATTGAACGTCACACCCAACAAAAAATTCAAAAAATGATGGTTCCTAGTGATGAATATATTCAAAAGCGTGAACAAGAACAATTTTTAGAAAAATTGAATGCTCAAATGCAAAATGAAGTCTCTAGTGATTATGCAAACGCTTTAGAAAAAATCGTCACAGAGCACAATTATGATTGGAAAGCTTTAGCAATTTGTTTTGCTAAAATGCATTTGAATTATCCTTCATGGGTCGCTCATGCGGATTCTCCTTATGATGTGCCTGCTCATACAACACATGATAGAGATGATTTTGTCCCACGAGTGCGTGGACGTGAACGTGACCGTGACCGTGACCGTGGTGATCGTCGTCGTGACTCAGACCGTTCTTTTGGCTTCCGTGAAGAAAGAGGAATGGGTAGAAGAGAACGTCCAAGCGGTGGTAAAGATGCCAAACAAGTACTTTATCGATTAGCAGTGGGTCGCACTCATGGTGTTCGTCCTGGCCAAATTATTGGCGCTTTAGCGAATGAGGGTGGGATTCCAGGTTCTCAAATTAATGGATTAAAAATATTTGATGAACATGCAGTTGTTTTATTACCTAGCAGTCTTTCTCAGAATGTAGTTGAAAACTTAAAAAAAGCTTGGGTATGTGGTCGCCAATTGCATTTAAAGATGCAATCAGACATGATATAAAACCATTTTTTAATATTCTTAGTTTTGAGGATGATGATGAAATACGTTGTTTCGTTATTAATGATATTATTGAGTTTATGTTCGTATTCTGCTGCACCCGTTCATATTAATGAAGTCGTCGTATTTGGCGATAGCTTATCTGATAATGGTAATTTGTATGAGTATATGGATCATCAATTACCCATGTCTCCACCTTACTATGCTGGTCGTTTTACCAATGGACCAGTATGGGTAGAGTTGATGTTGGATAAGGCATATCCTTTGAATGCACAGTCGCATTTGTTAGATTATGCTTATGGCGGTGCCGGCATTGATGTTAATGAAGATAATAAAACGGATGATGAAGACGAAGGTTTTTCATTTCATGTTCAAGTTAAAAATTATTTAAGCGCTCACCAAAATACAGCCTCTCCAAATAGTCTTTATGTTGTTTGGATTGGTTCAAACAACTATTTTAATTTACCTGATAATCAAGATGAATCTGTACAGGCGGTTGTTGATGGGATTTACAAAAACGTTGTTAATTTAATCAAGCATGGTGTTAAACATTTAATGATCTTAAATGTTCCTAATCTTTCAAGAATTCCTGCCGCTATTGAGTATGAAGCAGTGAATGAATTAGGTTATATGTCTTTGGAGCATAATCGTTTATTGAAAATCATGATTGCGCAATTGCAAAAAGACTACCCTGATGTTGATTTTATTGATTATGACGTGACTAAAGTGATGGATGATATTATTGACCATCCAGACCACTATGGCTTTACTAATGCTACAGCAACCTGTAGTGATTTAGAGTATGGTGAGAATGTTACCCAAAATCGACTGATTTCAAAATCGTTGTTTTTAAGTGCTATCAATCAAAAAGCCACAACCATTGATGATACTTGTGATGGTTATTTATTCTTTGACTTATATCATCCAACAGAACATGCCCATGTCATTATTGCGGATGAGTTGTATAATTTATTAAAAGAACACCACATTGTTTTTAACTAAGTGATACTTTAAATTGATTGGTCCCATGATTGAATATCATTTCATCATGGGATTTTTTTTAGCTCCAACCTTTCACCGAACATATTTGCTCGTAGGCTTTACTGATTTCTTGAGTCTTTTCAGTGGCTTTTTGAATATCTAGTTCGGATGCCCCTTTGGCCATCATTTTATCGGGGTGATACTGACTCATGAGACGTCGATAAGCTTTTTTAACTTCAGTTTGGCTGGCGCTGCTGGGTAAATTTAAAGTTTTAAAGGCATTTTCTGTTGTATTTTGAGGAGTAGAGAATGGGGGACGTTGCTGATATCTTTGATACTGGTGGGAGCTTCTTTGTTGCGATTTAAACTCTTCCCAAAGATCCTCGGGATTAAAGATGGTTTCTATAGGTGCAAAACCTAGCTCTGTCAGAACTTGGTTAAGTAAATGAATTTTTTTTGAATTTAAACCATCGATTTTAATCATTTGATAGGTAATATCGAGGCAATATTTGCATAAAAATAGATTTTTTTCTTTTAAATATTGCAACATACGAATTTGATCTTTTAAACTGATTTGGCCATTTTTACTGGTGGTAAACCATTCTTGGGCCTGAAGAATTTGTTCATCATCGATTTTGAAATTATGAAAAACCGAGTTGGCATATTCCAATTCTTTTTCAGACACTCGCCCATCTGCTTTCGCAAAAAAACCCATTAAACAAGCGCTGGTTTTTATAAAAGCTTGGCTGACAGCAGTTCTTTTTTCATTGAAAAAATGGTTATAGGGTTGTGACATATGGCTTGACAAGCCTTTATCAAACATATTTCCAATAATTAAGCCGATGATAGCACCAAAAGGTCCTGCCATCATAAAACCTAAACTACCACCAATCATTTTTCCAAGAATTTGCATAGAACGTGTTTAAAATACGATTTTGAATTGAATATATTTTATTATACACGAGCAAGACTACTGAAGTCGAATTGACATGAGAGGTAAAAAAAAATAGACTTTCAAACGACAAACTGCATATATCTAACACCGAGGGCCTCGTGAAAGTTTTTTTAAAAATCTATGATTTGATCTGGTATATAGCTCTGCCATTTGTGGCTTTATTTTTATGCATAAAAGGTCGAAAAAACAATACTTATTTAAAACGATGGGGTGAACGATTTGGACATTATCGCTCTTTGGAACCTGTGGATATTTGGTTTCATGCGGTTTCTGTGGGGGAGGTGGTCGCCTCTTCGGCTTTAGTTGAGTCTTGTGTAAAGGCAGGCTTTCGGGTATTGGTCACTACGATGACACCCACAGGCTCAGAACAGGTAAAAAGAATGTTTGGGGCAAAAGTATTTCATCAATATTGTCCCTATGATTTTTCATTTGCAATTCATCAGTTTTTAAAAGACCGACAACCCAAATTATTAATGGTATTTGAAACTGAGCTCTGGCCAGGTATCCTATCGCGCTGCCATCAAAGAAATATCCCCATTTTTTTAGCTAATGCCAGAATTTCAAATCGTTCTTATGGGCGTTATTTAAAAACGGCTGTATTTTGGCGTCATATCTTATCTTATTTCACGAAGATTTTTGTGCAAAGCACAAAAGATGCAGAGCGTTTTATAAGTCTTGGAGCGAATGCTTCACAAATCGAGTTGGCTGGAAATTTAAAGTTTCAGGCGATACCTTCTGATTTATCGAAATTAGAAGAATGGAAGAAGTTTAAAGCTTACTACCCTGATAAAGACATTTTAGTGTTTGGGAGCACGCATCATGGCGAGGAGGAGGTTATTTTAGAGGTATGGGATAAATTAAAGGCCCACTTTAATCATTTAATCCTAGTCCTTGTCCCAAGGCATCCTGAGCGTTTTGATAAGGTTTTTCAACTCTTGAAACAAAAATATCAAAAGGGGGTGTCTCGAATTTCCAGTTGGCAGCCTGGAGAGTCTTTAGATATTTTGTTAGTTGATCAAATGGGAGTCTTGAATTCATTATATTCTATTGCCCGCTTTGCATTTGTTGGAGGCAGTTTGGTACCAGTGGGTGGGCATAATGTCTTAGAGCCTTTAACCTATGGCGTGCCAGTGCTTACAGGTCCTTATACCCATAATCAACAAGATTTGATACGAATTTTATTAGATGAAGAGGCGATTATAGTCACCCCAACGCCGGATGAATTGTATAAGGTCCTGAAGATATTATTAAGTCATCAGGAAGTCAGCCAGGATTTAAAACAAAAAAGCCTTAATATTTTAAAGAAACATCAAGGCAGTTTGGAAAAGCATATGCAAGGAATTCAAAAGGTATTAAGCGATTAATTCCCTTGATTTTGTTTTTCTTTGAGCTCAGAAAGCGTTTTACAATCAATACAAAGAGTAGCAGTAGGGCGAGCTTCTAAACGTTTTAAACCAATCTCAATCCCGCAAGCTTCGCAATAGCCAAAATCATCTTCATGTAATCTTTCTA
Organism: Legionellales bacterium; assembly: GCA_003489505.1. Classification (GTDB taxonomy): domain Bacteria; phylum Pseudomonadota; class Gammaproteobacteria; order Legionellales; family Legionellaceae; genus UBA2653. The sequence continues at coordinate 5,846 of DNMA01000095.1, forward strand.
AAGCATCTTCAATTTTTTTGATGAGTTTTCTTTCTCTATCGCGCGTGCGCAATTCAATACTGAATTCTTCTTCTTGGCTGGCTCTATCAGAAGGATCAGGATAATTTGCCGCTTCATCTTTAAGGTGAGTTACGGTTTTATCAACTTCTTCCATTAAAGAGGTGCGCCATGCCAATAAGATTTTTTCAATATGAGCGAGTTGCTTTTCATTCATATATTCTTCGTTGGCACTTTCCTTGTAAGGCTCTATGCCCATGTTGACCATTGTATCTGATTTCACTTTATACTCACTTTTAGTCATTAGATTATTTTTGGATACTAAATTAAGTGTAGACTATTTTCAATGATTCGTCTTGATTTTTATATCTTATGTTGTAACTCCATGAAAATGTCACATTCTTAGCAACGGTGTTTGTCAAAAAAGATGT
>DNMA01000178.1 GCA_003489505.1 Legionellales bacterium
AATTTAAATTACATGCATTTTACAAATTCGTTGATTTAGTTGACATTGAGGAATTGAAGCCTCATATCTTGTGCTTAATGAAAAAATGGAATGTTTTAGGAACGATTATTCTTGCACACGAGGGACTAAATGGCACAATCTGTGCACTTCCAGAAGACCTTGATTCATTTTGGAATGAGTTTACTCAAGACGAACGTTGGAACATTATTCGCTTTAACGTCACTTATGCAAATATTCAATGTTTTGAAAAAAGTAAGGTCAAACTTCGAAAAGAAATCGTGACCATGGGTATTCCTTCAGTCAAAGCCAATGAAGACGATGACACGCATGTTGATGCCGAAACCTGGAATCAAATTATTCAAGACCCAGAAGCATTGGTTATTGATACTCGCAATGACTATGAATTTGAAATCGGTACTTTCAAAAACGCCATCAATCCCAATACTGAAAACTTTAGACAATTTCCTCAATACGTACAAAATGAATTGATAGAATACAAAGATAGACCGATTGCAATGTTTTGCACCGGCGGCGTACGTTGCGAAAAATCAACACAGTATTTGAAAGAATTAGGTTTTAGCAAAGTCTATCAATTAAATGGTGGTATTTTGCGTTACTTCCAAACCATCCCAGCTGAAAAATCATTATGGGATGGCAAATGTTTTGTCTTCGATGATCGAGAGTCTGTCGACCAAAACGATTGTCTCTAGTCGCTATAGATGACTCACTAGAGGTGAGTCATTGCTGATACCCCTCAATAGTCGATTTTCAACTTCTTTTTCATTTGGTTAGAGCTCAATTAATTTTTGAGTAGATTCAGTCTGAGCACTTTTTTGATGGCAAAATACACTTTGCCTTGAAGGAGTCTCATTCCTAGAATGATTGTAAAGCAGGATGTATTTTCACGGCTTGAAATTCAATGATTTGATAGCGAGCAATGCCTTGAAGATAAAAAGGGTCCTGAGCCATAAACTCTTCTATTGTTGCTCTATCTTGTAGAGGAGAAAGAATAACGCCGCCTTCTCTGGGAACTTGAGGCCCTGAAGCAATAAAATAATTTTTTTGATAACCGATTTCTAGGTAATCTCGATGAGCCTGTAAGTATTTTTCAACTTCATCTAAAGGTTTTAAATAGCTTGAAAGAATGACAAACATTAGGATTCCTTTTTTATCATAGAAATATAATTTCTCACAATTTCTTGATCAGAGAAGTGAAACTTTTCTTGTCCAATAATCTGATAGTCTTCGTGTCCTTTACCTGCAATTAAAATGATATCTTGGGGCTTGGCTTCTTCTAAAGAACTTAAAATGGCGAGTTTTCTATCTTCAATTTGCATCAGTTTATTTTTTCTAGTCATGCCTTTCACCACTTGTTTAATAATCGACAAGGGTTCTTCAGTTCTTGGATTATCGCTGGTCACAACGACATAATCAGCTAAATTCGCAGCAATTTTTCCCATTTCAGGTCGTTTGTAGGGGTCTCTATCACCACCACAGCCAAAGACTACCCATAAGGCACCCGCTTGGGTTTTCTTCTGAAATTCTTGTAAAGTCACTAAGGCCTTTTCTAATGCATCTGGTGTGTGTGCATAATCCACTACCACCAAAGGTTTGTTAGTCACCACTTCCATTCTGCCTGGTGGCGCTTTAAGCTTAGCAATCACCTCAACGACATCGTCTAAGGCAAAACCCTTGGCCATCAAAGAAGTAAAGACTGCTAAAATATTATGGACATTAAACTCACCTAATAAATGAGAGTGCAGGAAAACTTCTCCCCATGGGGTTTTTAATTTCAAATGCATGCCATTTAAAGACCAGTTTTGTTCAAGAACTTGGATATCTGCAAAATGATGAATACCTGTTCGATAAATTTTTGCCTGTGGATTAGCATGATTTAACATAAATGCATGCCATGGGTCATCGGTATTAACAATAATGGTTTCAAGCTCTGGCAATGTAAATAATCGAGACTTGGCTTTTGCATATTCTTCAATACTGCCATGATAATCTAAATGATCATGTGTGAGATTGGTAAAAATGGCTTGTTTGAATGGAATACCCTCAATGCGATACTGGTCCAGTGCATGGGAGGAGACTTCCATTACCAATTGTTGATAGGCTTGTATTTTAAAATCATGACACATTTTTTGTAGATCAATCGCATCGGGTGTCGTCATTCCGGTTTCTTGAATCGTCCCAATGGGGCCTACCCCTAAAGTACCAATATAAAAAGTTTTGATACCTAAGTAAGCATGTGCTTGTGTCAATAAATAAGCAATGGTTGTTTTGCCATTGGTGCCGGTAATGCCGATGGTATTTAAATCTTTAGAAGGATACTGATAAAAACGACTAGCAATTTCTCCTAAGTGCAAGCGTAGCGCTTTAAATTGATAAGCAGGAATATCGACTTGAATAGTTTTTTCCGTATCATAAATGATGGCAACGGCACCATTTTGAATGGCGTCATCAATGTATTTTTGCCCATGCTCAAAGGCGCCATGGACTGCCATAAAACAAAAACCCGGCTTTATTTTTCGACTATCTGCTTCTAATCCAGTAATCTCAATAGCAGTATCAATCTGTTTAAGCCAGGGTTTTAAAAGCTCGGATAAATTCATATTCATCAAATATCTCTTTTTATTGAACAAGCTTCTCAGCTGTTGATAACTGTTCTTCGTTATCATATGGCACATTTAATAGTCGTAAAGATAACTCCATGACTTTTGAAAATAAAGGTGCTGCCACAGCTGCGCCATAATACCCTTTATGTATATTGGGATTATTAATAAATACGGCAACAATTATACGCGGATTTGATACCGGGGCGATACCTACAAAACTAGAAATATATTTTTTATCTGAATAACCTTTTTTACCAGCCATTAAAGCCGTACCGGTTTTACCGGCCACTCGGTAGCCAGGAACTTGAGCCGATTTTCCAGTGCCATCTAAGACCACTGCTTCTAGCATTTTTAGTAAAGTATCTGCCGTTTCTGGCTTCATCACTTGATGCCCTTTGGCCACTTCTGGATTATGTAACAAACTCACTGGCATAATATTGCCATGATTTGCGAATACACTATAAGCTTTGGCAATTTGTAAGGCAGTGGATGAAACACCATATCCAAAGCTTAATGTTGCCAGAACAAATGGCTTGGCTTGGTTGGGTTTGACAATAGCGCCCTCTGCTTCTCCTGGATAGTTGGTTTCGGTGCGTTGTGCAATTCCACAACGAATCATTAAATCAATCAGTTGTTCTGGTGGGCTGGTGAGCACCATCTTACTCACCCCGACGTTACTAGAGTTTCTTAAAACCCCGGTGACATCTAATACACCGTAATTATGCACATCGCGAATGATATGCCCTTGAACAAACATCGTACTGGGACGAGTATCAATAATACTATTGGGTTTAAAGTGTCCACTTTCTAATGCACTGGCGATGGCAAACGGTTTCATAACAGAACCTGGTTCAAAAGTATCTGTCAGAGCCTTATTACGATAGGTGTCATAAGAATATTGCTCACGTAAATTAGGATTGAAAGATGGTGCATTAGCAACAGCTAATACTTCACCATTGCTAGCATCCAAGACCACCACAGTGCCAGATTGTGCCTCAAATTTTTCTAAAGTTTTAACCAATTCATTATAAGCAAAAAATTGAATACGTCGGTCAAGACTTAATTGGATACCATGACCTGCGCGAGGTTCGCGAATAATGCCCAATTCCTCAATGATACGCCCAGTTCTATCTTTTAAAACGCGTTTTTGGCCATTGATACCGTTTAACCAGCTATCATATGCCAACTCAATACCTTCAATGCCCTTATCATCGATATTGGTAAATCCTAAAACTTGGGCCATACTTTCGCCTTCAGGATAATATCTTTTGAACTCTTGTTGGGCATGAAGGCCTGCTATTTTTAAAGTCAGTACTTTTTCAGCAATTTGTGGGGTGACTTGGCGCTTCAAATAAAAAAACTCTTTCTTTTGGTGTAGAAACAAACTTTTATCAATTTCTTTTAATGACAAGCCTAGCAGTTTTGCCAGCTGATTTTTTTGCTGGTTTGAGGCTTTGAAGTTTTGTGGATGAATCCATAAAGATTGAAGAGGTGTACTAACCGCTAAAGGCTCGCCTAAGCGGTCTACAATAATTCCTCTAAAAGTAGGGATGATGACAGTACGCAAACTTCTTGCATCACCTTGGTGTTGCAAGAAGGCTCTATCTAAAACCGTTAAAGAAAATAATCGAGCTAACAACCCTAATCCAAACAGACCAAAGAATACGACCAAAATTGTTAATCTTGTTTGATGTTCAGCTAATTTCATGACACACGAAAGATAACAGTTTGCTTCGCACTGGGTGTGGCCATGTTTAACACATCTTCAGCTTGGCCTTGAACTCTTGAAGGCGCAGAAATAGAGGCTTGCTCTAATAATAATTGCCCCCATTCCAACTGTAACATATTGGTCTGTTGCTGGGCTTTTTCCAATTGGCTTAAGCTGATTCGATATTGATTGGTACAGTAAATGACAACGACTGCATTAATAAAAACAGTCAGAAACAATATCATTTGTAAGCATTGGAAAAATGAAAATCTAATTTCTCGGATATGTCCGTGAAATAGATTGCTTTGATGTAATGCTTTAGCCGCAGCGTTCATGATACTCTCTCTCCTATTCTTAAAATCGCACTACGCGAACGAGGATTTGTTGTTATTTCTTGTTCACTTGGTTTGATGGGCTTTCCTACCCTTTTCATTTTGACTTGATGAATCATATAATCTGGAATGGGCAAATGCGCTGGAATATCCGGCCCTTTTTCAGATTTTTGTAAAAACTGTTTTACAATTCTATCTTCTAAGGAATGAAAACTAATCACCGCTAATCGTCCACCAATTTCTAAAGCATCTTCGGCGACAGCTAATGCCTTTTTTAAGACTTCTAATTCCTGGTTAACTTCAATCCGTAAGGCTTGAAAAACACGGGTCGCAGGATGCTTAAAAGCATCTTTTTTAGGTTGTGCTGCAGAAACCACATCGACAAGCTCTTGAGTCGTTACAAAAGGTTTTGTGGTTCTAGCTGCAACAATAGCGGCAGCGATTCTTCTAGCAAATTTTTCTTCACCATATTCAAAAAATATTTTGCTCATATCTTCAGCCGATGTACGATTGACATAATCGGCGGCAGTTTTCCCAATGGTGGTATTCATACGCATATCCAGCGGACCATTTTTCATAAAACTAAATCCACGCTCAGGGTCATCTAATTGGGGCGATGAAACGCCAAGGTCCATTAAAATGCCAGAGATTTTTCCACGTATGCCTAATAAATCAATAAAATGACTTAAGTCACCAAATGAACCATGCACAATTTTAAAGCGCGGATCATGACCAAGGTTTTTTTCAGCATATTCAATTGCCGCCAAGTCTTGATCAATACCATATAAACGACCATGTGAACCCAATGCACTTAAAATAGCACGACTATGGCCGCCGCGGCCAAATGTCGCATCTAAATAGATGCCATTCGGGTTGATATCTAATCCAATCAATACTTCGGAAAGCATGACTGGCATATGTTCGTTCATAAAATCAGTCCTATAGTGAGAAAGTTTTCATCTCATCTGGTAAATCATTATCATGATTAGATTCTTCTTCTAGCCATGCATTGCGTTTCTGTTGCCACAACTCATCATTCCAAACTTCAAATTTATTACCCTGACCAATTAGTACCGCCTGTTTCTGTAATTGCGCATATTGTCGTAATTCTTGGGGTAATAAAATACGGCCTTGGCCATCTAAATCAATATCTGTTGCATGACCAATTAAAAGCCTTTGAATTCTTCGGGCGGCAGCATTAAAGCTTGGGAGCTTTTGTAAACTTGCCTCAATTCTTTGCCATTCTAATACTGGGTATAACAATAAACAGGTTTCTTCAGTATCAATGGTGAGTACCATAGCGCAGTCCAATAGATCTCTATAACGAGCTGGAATGGCCATTCGCCCTTTCGCATCAATTGTTATAGAGTTGATTCCTCGGAACATTTTCCACTATTCCCCACTTTAATGACATTTTACACCACTTTATTACACTATAGGAGTATTTTTATGGAAACGTCAAGTTTTGAGCACCACTTTTTTCAGGTTTTTTTGGTACACATGAGCGGGATCTGCTCTTAAAGATCGCGCCCGATACAATTTGATCTTATTTTGATATTTCAAGGATATACGCTATGACACCTCAGGATAAATTTTCTTTAGCACAATTCATCGATGAGACATTTCATTCAGCAACACAAATTGTTACCCTAATGGGCTCTTAGAAGTTGCTGAGTCTTTAAAACAACGTGTATTTGATTTAGAAAGAGAAAACAACAACTTAAGAGAGGAATTTGAACAAAAGGCTTGCGCAATCCCGTTTCTATCAGGGGCGGGGCAAGCAAGCTATCGGCTTTTAGCCTTAGTGAATGGTTTGGCCCTGAGTAAAATACAAACTTAAGATTTTTCTTGAAATGACTTCTCCCTGTTCATTGCCATAGATTTTTTGAAAATGTAAAGTCATGGCAATGACCCAGGGTGATAATTTTAACTCTAAGCTTTTCTTAGCAATATCGGCAACCACTTCAAATAACCCCACACCTTCTGACTGCCTTCCAACATATTGTGCGTAGCCATCAATAAAAGATTTTGCAACTTTCAGATCTTTATGTTTTGTTGGCCAACTACTCATACACCTCTGCCTCATTTTTTCTATCTTGAGATTCTTGCCATAAGGTCACAAACAGCACCATGATAATTGGGCCGATAAAAAGACCCAAAATACCTAAGGTTTCCACGCCACCTAAAATTCCAAACAATACTGCTAAAAATGGTAATTCAATTGCGCCACCAATTAATACCGGTTTGACAAAATGATCAGCCACAAACATCACTAATGTTCCCCAAGCCACCACAATGATGGCAGAAATCATTGCACCTTGTGAAATAAGACTAATCGCAATAATACTTAAGATAATTGGCACAACAAATGGAATCATGGCGCTAAATGCGGTGATAAAACCGAGTAAGGTGGGTGCAGGAATATGGAGTAAGTAATAACAAATTCCCATTAAAAATCCAACGCCTAATCCAACTAAAATCGTACCATTAACCGTTGCTCGAAGTGCTGAAGGTAAATGATCAACATAACGAGACCAACGATTGCCTAAGCAATTTTGTCCCACTCTTTGAATTTGCTTCACGAGATTTTGACCATCACGATAAACAAAAAATAGTGTTAAAAAGGTAAAACCAATTTGTAAACTGGTGTGTGCAAATACCACACCTACTTGTTTGGCAACATAACTAGTATGTTGCATAGAGACGTGCAAGCGACCAAACAAGGTTTTAACGGCACCTGGATCACCAATTTCTGCAACCCAAAATTTTTGAATTTCTTGTCCAACCCAAGGTAAGTTGACCAACCAATCAGGGGCTGCGTGCCCATAATGATTGAGATTTTGTAAGTAATTAATAAAGACTTGAATTTCTCGAACCAGAATCGAAATCACCCAACTGATGGGGACCATTAACAGTAAAAATATAATTGTGGTAAACAAAAAGGCCGAGACTTGATGATATTTTCCAAATAATTTAGTCCACAAGCGATATAAAGGATAAGTAGTGATTCCCAGAACGCCGGCCCATACCATGCAACCAATAAAACGATGAACAATAAATAAAGCTAAAGAAACAATGACAATGGTTAATAATATACTTAAAAGTTCTTTATGGTTATTGTTCATTTTTAAATCCAAAAATGTAAAACCCAAAGTGAAGCCATGGATAGAATTGCTGCTGCAACGTCATCAAGCATCATGCCTATCCCCCCATCGATATGTGTGTCGATCCAGCCTACCGGAAATGGTTTTAAAATATCAAAGACCCGAAATAAAATAAAACCCAGTGTTAAATTGAGGATATTGATAGGAAAGGGAATCATGAGAACGAGCATCCCCAGTATCTCATCACAATTGACACCGCCGTAATCGTGCATCCCAATTTGTTGACTTATTTTTTCGCTTAAGTAAGCACCTAAACCAAAATAAACCAGAGTAAAACCTAAATAAAACCAAAAAGGTAAAAAACTCAAACCATAAATCAATGGAATAGCTGCAAGACTTCCCCAGGTTCCTGGAATTTTTGGCAATAAACCACTACCAAATCCAAAACCAATAAAATACCGCCAATCCGTGAATACTTTTTGAACGATATTTTTAGGGAGTGCTTTATGATTTTTTGGCATAATTGACTTCTGCATTTCTTAATTTTTCTGCTAGATGATGTAACACGCCATTAACATAGCGGTGTCCTTCAACAGCCCCGAAAGTTTTTGTTAACGAAATCGCTTCGTCAATCACTACTCGAAACGGGACATCTAAACAATATAAAAATTCAAAAGTACTTAAACGTAATACTGCAAGCTCGACAGGATTTAGCATTTCTATGGGTCTGTCTAAACCAGAAATGACTAATTCATCAATTTCTTGGATTTGTTCAATAATTCCTTTAAATAAATCGGTGAAGTAAGCTTGATCAAATTTTTCAACATTATTTTCAACCATAAATTGCGCTAGAATTTCAGGAACGGATTCTTTGCTCATATGCCATTGATATAATGCTTGTACTAAAAGTCTTCTGGACTTTTGACGCTTACGTATCATTTCTCTATTTTCCACAACAACCTCTTATTTATCTTTCATTTGTTCTAAAGCCTCTCTAAATTCAGAGATATCTTTAAAACGTTTATAAACGGAAGCAAATCTCACATAGGCGACGTGATCAATGTGATAAAGCTCCTGCATGATCCACTCACCTATTTGACGGGATTCAATTTCACGCTCCCCGCTTCTGCGAATTTTCTGCAAGACCTGTGCGATAGAGTCTTCAATAATATCCACACTCACCGGTCTTTTTTCTAATGCTGTTTGCATACCCGATTTCAGTTTTTCTAAATGGAAATTTTCCCGTCTTCCATCTCGTTTGATGACCATCGGTAATACCAATTCAGCTGTTTCAAATGTCGTAAACCTTTGCTGACAAATTAAACATTCTCGCCGACGTTTTACTTGTTCGCCCTGGGCGACCAATCTTGAATCCACCACTTTTGTATCTTCGGCATAACAAAATGGACAATACATCTATCTATCCCTATTGATTGGTTAATGAATTATTCTATCCATAATTCTTTTCCTGAATACACAGGAAAATTTGAACATAAATCGATTACATGATTTCGTACATTTTGTTGGATTTGATTATTTTCTGGCTCCGATAAAATATCAGCAATCCAATGTGCAACAGTTTTCATCTCAGCCTCACCCATGCCTCTTGTTGTCATGGCTGGGGTGCCAATACGAATTCCACTAGTGACAAAAGGTGATTGTGGGTCATTGGGAACAGAATTCTTATTAACTGTGATATGACTTGCACCCAAAATTTGGTCTGCTAACTTTCCAGTAATATTTTTTTCACGCAAATCGACTAACATCATATGATTAACCGTGCCACCCGAAACAATTTGAAAACCACGTTGCATCAAAGTTTCTGCAAGCATTTGAGCATTGGCGACTACACGTTGTTGATATCGTTTAAAGGAAGGTTGTAATGCCTCTAAAAAAGCGACCGCTTTAGCAGCAATCACATGCATTAAAGGACCACCTTGCATACCGGGGAATAAAGCAGATTGTAATTTAGTCGATAAATTTGAACCTTCGCCAGCTAAAATAATACCGCCTCTTGGGCCACGAAGCGTTTTATGCGTCGTCGAGGTGACCACATCAGCATAAGGTAGCGGTGAAGAATATACACCCGCTGCAACCAAACCAGAAACATGCGCCATATCTGCCAATAAATAAGCACCGACTTCGTCTGAAATTTCTCTAAAAAGCTTCCAGTCCAGTTCTTGAGAATACGCAGAAAAACCAGCAATAATGACCTTGGGTCGATGTTTTTTAGCAAGCTCTCGAACTTGTTGATAATCAATTTTACCTGTTTGTGGGTCTAGACCATAAAATTCAGATTGATAAATACGTCCGGAAAAATTTACTTTAGAACCATGGGTTAAATGTCCACCTTCAGAAAGAGACATCCCCAAAATCACATCTTTAGGCTCTAATAACGCTAACATTACAGCGGCATTTGCTTGTGAACCTGAATGAGGTTGAACGTTTGCATATTCTGCAGAGTATAAGGTCTTTAAACGGTCCATAGCGACTTGTTCGACCTCGTCGACAAATTCACAACCACCATAATAACGCTTAAAAGGATAACCCTCAGCGTATTTGTTCGTTAATACTGAACCTTGGGCTGCCATGACACGAGGACTAGCATAGTTTTCAGAGGCAATCAGTTCTAAATGTTGTTCTTGTCGATTTTCTTCTGCTTGAATAAATTTTGACACTATAGGATCAAAGGACTCGATTTGCATCATAAACTTCGCGCCTCTCTTAAATAATTTTTATTGAAATTGCCAAGCCGGGGGATTATTTGTAGTTTGCACTGGAACTTGCTTAACAATCAAGTCATTTCGAACATATTTAACCCCAATGGTATTATCAGCAATGATACCAGCTCTTCTTTTTATGGCTTCTGAGTTAACGAAGCCACTTAACTGTACCCAGTCTTTATAAGTTTTAACTTTAATTGCAAAAGCTTCTGAACCCAGCATGTCAAATAATCTGGCTTTAACTTTGGTGGTCACGGCCGAACTGTCTAAGTATTCTCCGGTACTTTCTCGAATAGTAGTCGAGCCGCAAGCCACCAATAAATTAGATAATAAAATTACTACGATACAGCGTTTTAACACAATCTACTCCATTTAATCCATGATGATATAAGGTTTAAACCAACCCGATACGATACGAATTCTTGTATTGACCCAGGTATAAGCACGATATAATCGCAAACCAGATGCGGTTTCAATACCGATATCCATTCCTGAATGACAAAATCCAACATTTTCATTGTATAAAGAAATATAATGGGGCATTTCATAGGCATAAATCACAAAAGGTCGAAGTGGTACACCGTCATCATAGGTTCCATAAACAACGATATCATCGTGACTGTCATTGGTGATTTTGATTAAACAGGTTGGACTTGATTGAGCGTTTTGTTTTGATGATTTTGAATCTGGATAAGGATGCAAGGTACCATCAAGAGCAAAGGAACAATTAACAAGAACAGCAAGTAATAATCCTATGAATTTTTTTTTCATTTTCGGGCCTCCTGATTTGAAGTTTACACATCCTATCATGGCTTTTAATTTAGTCAATAGGATAATATTACAACCAAA
>DNMA01000154.1:0-6087 GCA_003489505.1 Legionellales bacterium
ACCGCCAGAATCTTTGATTCAAAATTATAAGAAAGCAAAATTCTAACCAAATGAGAACTTAGAAACAAGAGGTTTCACCTAAATTTCTTCTAAAATTTGCAATTTTTTTACGGGTTGCCCCATTTGCATATGTTGATGGACTATTTTATCAGCATCTGCAAAGTTTTCAATACGATACCATATATTGTCAGGATATACTAGTAGGCAAGGGCCTTTTTGACATCTTCCTAAGCATCCGGAGGTACTAACACGCCATTTCCCAGGCCCCCAACACCCCATTTCTTGAATTTTGTCTTTCAAATAAGACGCAATTTCCTGATTTTTCGAGTTTGCGCAACACTTTTTACCATCTGGTTTTTGGTTTGTACAAACAAAAATATGTTTCTCATAATACATCAGCTCAACCTTTTTTTTGTAAAAGCATGCACCTTTTCTTTTAATTTCATACCAGGTCGAAACGTCACGACGCGTCGTGCGCTCACTGGAATTTCTTCACCAGTTTTGGGGTTTCGACCGGGTCTTGCTTTTTTATCTCGCAAAATAAAATTACCAAATCCTGAAATTCTTACATGATGTCCTGTAAAAAGATTTTGGCGAATGGTTTCAAAAAAACTTTCTACGAGTAATCTCGCATCAGATTTTTCTAATTTTAATTTTTCCGCCAAAGATTCAATTATTTTAGCTTTGCTTAATGCACTCATTGCCCATCCCTTAGTTTAATATTAAATTCCTTTTTTAATACTTCTAATATGGCATCTTGTAAGGCTGAAATATCGGCCTCGACTAATGTTTTTTCAGTATCCTGAAAAATACATGCCAGCGCTAGACTCACATGTCCTGAGACAATCTCAGGCCCTTGATAAACGTCAAATACCTGTAAGTCTTTTAATATATCACAAGGCACAACCTTTCGAATAGCATCAAGAATTTGTGACACTTTAATTTCTTTAGAAATCACAAATGAAATATCACGGCGAGTTTGTGGAAACTTTGAAACTGGCTGATATTTCTGTCTTAGTACTTCAGGCAATTGCGATAAATTAATTTCCCATAAAATCGCTTGTTGTGCTAAATCCAATTCTTGTTGAATTTTAGGATGTAGCGCACCAATAAATCCACAAGGAATGCCTTGAATTAAGATTTCTGCTGATTGTCCTGGGTGCAATGCATCATGGGCTTTCGCTTGAAATGCTAAATCACCTAAATGATACAGACTGAGTAGTTGCTCCACATGTCCTTTGGCATCATAGAAATCATAGATTCTTTCTATTGAACACCAGTTTAAGGCTTGCACCTCACCGTATAAAAGGCCCGCAATAAAAACTTCTTCAAAAGGCGCGTTGGCTTGACCTTTAAAAACCACACCCGTTTCAAACAACTGAAGTGATTGTTGTTGACGATTCACGTTGTGTATTAAAGAACCTATCAAACCTGGCCACATCCCTAAACGCATTTGTGCTAATTCAGGAGAAATTGGATTCATTAAAGCAATGGCTTGTTCTTTGGGATAAAGCATTTGTTGAATTTTAGGATCAACAAATGCATAGCTAATAGCTTCACAATAGCCTAAATCACAAAGTGTTTGACTCCATTTCACAATTTTTTGTTCAACGGGCTCAATTTTTCCAGGCTTTAATTCACCTATAATCGCAATACTTGGAATATTGTGATAACCATAAATTCTTAAGATTTCTTCTACTAAATCCACATCACAAGTCACATCAAATCGGTAACTCGGCACGCTGACTTCCCAGTTTTCGCCTTTTTCTTTAACTGCAAAATGCAAACGAGAAAGCATCGCTTTCATTTCTGAAAGCTCAAGGCGAATACCAGTTCGTTTACTAAATAATTGCGGATTAAATTCAATGGCTACAGCTTTCGGTAAGGCATTGATATCTTCGACGATTTGAACCGGACCTGGAGTTCCTCCGACTAAGTCCATAATCATCTGTGTGGCTAATTCTAAAGCTTGAACAGGTAAATTGGGGTCAACACCACGCTCATAGCGCATTGATGCATCGGTTGATAAACCATAGCGTCTTGCAACACCTGCCATCGCAATCGAATTAAAAAATGCACTTTCAATAAAAATATCTAAAGTATCACCATCGACTGATGATTCTAATGAACCCATGACGCCAGCGATGGCAACAGCTTGTTTTCCATCAGTAATCAAGGGTGTACCTGGCATTAAGGTAACGGTTTTGCCATTTAATAACTCAATGCTTTCTTGTTCACCAGCACGGCGAACCAGAATTTCACGATTCATTTTATGTAAATCAAAAGCATGTAAAGGCATCCCTAAGAAATACATCACATAATTTAAACAATCAACTACAGGATGAATCGGTCTTAAACCAATGCGACGTAAACTTTCACGAAGCCATATCGGTGATAGAACATGTGGTTTAATCCCTTTAATCATGCGCCCAGTATAACGTGGACAAAAACTAGAATCTGCAACAGTAATGTTTAATGTTTCATCATGTTGAGGTGCAACTGCTTTCACATCCATTTTCTGAAATGGCGCATTTGAAATCGCTGCTAATTCTTTAGCAAGACCTAAAGCACTAAAACAATCCCCTCGATTGGGTGTCAATTCAAATGAAAAAATATTTTCATTTAAAGATAAATAGGTTCGAAGATCTTCACCCACAGGTGCATCTTTTGGTAATTCCCATATCCCATCAGAAGTTTCAGCACAACCCAATTCCACTTCTGAACATAACATGCCAAAAGAAGGCTCGCCTCTTAATTTAGCTTCTGAGATGTTTAATCCACCGGGCAAATTGGCTCCAGGTTTAGCTAATGCAACTTTTAAACCTTGTCTAACATTGGCAGCACCGCAAACGATTTGGACAATGGCTTCACCATTATTGACTTGGCAAACTGTTAATTTATCAGCTTGAGGGTGTTTTTTAGTTTCTAAGACCTCAGCAACCACTACATGATTAAACTCAGGGGCAGCCATTTGACAATCATCAACTTCTAAGCCTGCCATGGTAAAAAGTTCAATCATCTGCTCTGGTGTTAAATTAGGCTGGGTCCATTGATGTAACCAGGATTCGCATACTTTCATCGCAACTCCTAAAACTGTTTCAAAAACATCATGTCATTTTCAAACATCATGCGTAAGTCATCGATACCAAAATTGAGCATCGCTAATCTATCCAATCCAATACCAAAAGCCCAACCTTGATATTCTTTGGAATCGACACCAACGGCATCTAAAACATTTGGATGAACCATGCCGCATCCGCCAATTTCAATCCAGCCGGTGTGTTTACACAAACGACAGCCTTTGCCTGCACATTGATGACAAGTCATATCCATTTCAGCCGATGGTTCGGTAAATGGGAAATAGGATGGTCGGAAACGAAAATGAATGTCTTTTTCAAAAAAGTTAGAAAATGCCACTTGTAAAATATATTTTAAATGCGCAAGATGCGTAGTTTTATCAATCATTAAACCTTCTAATTGATGAAACATTGGGGTATGAGTGACATCGGAATCATGGCGATACACGCGACCCGGTGCAATCACTCGAACAGGTAAGCCTTTTTTTAAAGCTCGAATTTGTACTGGGGAGGTATGTGTGCGTAATAAATGGCCTGGAGCAACATAAAATGTATCGTGCATCGCTCTTGCAGGATGGTGCTCAGGAATATTTAAGGCAGTAAAATTATTAAAATCTGTTTCAATCTCAGGCCCTGTAGTTAAATCAAAACCGAGTTTGGTAAAAAATTCGCACAAACGATTTTTAGTTTGCGTGACAGGATGTAAATGCCCTTTGCTCGATTCACGTCCTGCCAAGGTTACATCAAGAGTTTGAGCGGCAATTTGTTCACTGAGTAGCTGCTCTTGAACTATCACTAAACGCGATTCAAGACGTTCTTGAATGATAGTTTTAGCCACATTGACCATTTGGCCTAATTTGGGCTTTTCACTGGGTGGTAAATCAGACAAGGTCTTCATAAATTCAGTCAAACGACCTTTTTTACCTAAATAATTAACCCGAATTTGCTCAATATCTCGCGGATGGGTTGCTGCATCGATTTCTTGACACGCAAGATCTTGTAATTCTTCTATACTTTGAACCATGAGAGATGCTCTTAAAAAATAAGGAGGCCGAGGCCTCCTTAGAAAGTTAAAACCGTTTGGTCTACTTTATAGATCAACTGGCCAATGCTAATTTCGCTTTTTCAACAACTTGAGCAAAAGCTGCTTTATCATGAACAGCTAAATCAGCTAATACTTTTCTATCTAATTCGATAGCAGCTTTCTTCAAACCATTCATTAATTGACTATAACTTAAACCGCAAGATCTTGCTTCAGCATTGATACGAACAATCCATAATGCACGAAATTGACGTTTTTTCTGACGGCGATCACGGTAAGCGTATTGGCCTGCTTTGATCACTGCTTGCTTGGCAACACGGTAGGTACGGCTACGGGCACCGTAATAACCTTTTGCTTGGCTTAATATTTTCTTATGACGCGCTTTAGCGGTCACACCACGTTTAACTCTAGGCATTTCTAAACTCCTCTCTAACCACCATTCAACATACGCGCAGCCAATTTAGCATCACATGGTTTTAAACGTGTGCAATTGGTACGTAATTGACGTTTTGCTTTAGTCGACTTCTTAGTAAGAATGTGGTTTCGAAAAGCGCCTTTGCGTTTTATGGCACCACTAGCTGTTTTACGAAAACGCTTACTAGCGCCTCGATGAGATTTTAATTTGGGCATACAAATCCACTCCGCATTTGTTAATAACAATTATTTCTTTTTCGGCGACAAAACCATTAATAATTGTCGACCTTCTCGCTTAGCTTGTTGCTCGACAACACAAAATTCCGCTGTATCTTGTTGCAAACGCTCAAGAATTTTCATACCTAAATCTTGATGCGCTACTTCGCGACCACGAAAGCGCAGCGTAATTTTAACTTTATCACCATGCTCTAGGAAACGTATCAGGTTGCGTAGTTTTACCTGATAATCCCCTTCTTCTGTCGTAGGACGAAACTTCAACTCTTTCACTTGAATTTGTTTCTGTTTCTTTTTAGCTTCTGCTTGTTTTTTACTAATCTCAAACAGATATTTGCCATAGTCCATGATACGACATACAGGCGGTTTGGCAGAAGGCGAGATTTCAACTAAATCTAAGCCACTTTCCTCAGCCGCTCGTAATGCTTCCTTGGTTGACACAATACCAACTTGTTCGCCATCTGCATCAATTAGACGCACTTCTGGGATAGTAATCTGATGATTTATGCGTGCTCTATCATTTTCACGCTTCATAGATGCGCTAATATTCATGTCCTCCAGTTAATTTTTTTGATTAATTTTTTCTTGCAAAAATTCGGCAAAACCTTCAATAGTCATTGCGCCTAAATCCGTACCATCTAAAGAACGTACTCTGATTTCTTTTTGCTGTAGTTCTTGATCACCAAGAACAATGAAAAACGGAACTTTTTGCAAAGTATGTTCGCGAATTTTAAATCCAATTTTCTCATTTCTCAAGTCGAATTGTACTCTAAATCCTAAATTTTGCAAATATTTGCAAACATTTTGTGCATAATCATAATGTTTTTCACTAATTGGGAGCACCATCACTTGAACGGGGGCTAACCAAGTTGGGAATTTTCCAGCGTAATGTTCGATTAAAATTCCAATAAAACGCTCAAAAGAACCTAAGATTGCACGGTGTAACATCACTGGATGGCGTTTTAGGCCATCTTCAGCAACATATTCAGCACCTAAACGTACAGGCATTGAAAAATCAACTTGAATTGTACCACATTGCCACTTACGTCCCAAGCAATCGGTTAAAGCAAATTCAATTTTTGGACCATAAAAAGCACCTTCACCAGGCGCATCAATCCATTCCATACCATGATCACGCATTGCCTGAGCTAATGCAAACTCTGCTTTATCCCAAGTGGCATCATCACCCACACGTTTTTCAGGGCGAAGCGCCAGACGATAAATCATGTTATCAAAACCAAAATCTTTATAAACTGATTTCAGTAATGAAAGCATGCTGCTGACTTCACTTTGAATTTGTTCTTCAGTACAAAAAATATG
>DNMA01000154.1:6394-6535 GCA_003489505.1 Legionellales bacterium
GTTCTTCAGTACAAAAAATATGGGCATCATCTTGCACCATATTACGTACGCGCATTAATCCATGTAAAGCACCACTGGGTTCACAGCGATGACAATTACCAAATTCAGAAAAACGCAAAGGTAAATCTCTATAACTTTTTA
>DNMA01000154.1:6834-7171 GCA_003489505.1 Legionellales bacterium
GTAAATCTCTATAACTTTTTAAGCCATGATTGAATACTTGCACATGACAAGGACAATTCATTGGCTTAATCGCATATTGACGATTTTCAGTTTCGGTAACAAACATTTCTTCACGGAAATTTTGCCAGTGTCCGGATTGTTCCCATAAAACTTTATCGACTACTTGTGGGGTGCGAATTTCTTGATAGCCATAATCTTTTAAACGATGACGCATGTATTGTTCAAGAATTTGGTAAATCGCCCAGCCTTTGGGGTGCCAAAACACCATACCCGGTGCAATATCTTGAAAATGGAATAAATCCAGGGCTTTACCTAATTTTCGGTGGTCACGTTTTTC
>DNMA01000154.1:7505-8009 GCA_003489505.1 Legionellales bacterium
GCTTCTTCAATTCGATGTAAATAAGCTTTCAAGCTATCTTTATCAGCCCAAGCTGTGCCATAAATACGTTGTAACATGGGTTTATTAACATCCCCACGCCAGTAAGCACCAGCTAATTTAGTTAATTTAACTGCCTTGATTCGACCTGTTGAAGGCACATGTGGACCACGGCATAAGTCAATAAAATCACCTTGCTGATACAAAGAAATAGTATCTGTTTCAGGGATGCTTGAAATTAATTCCACTTTGTAAGACTCATTTTGCTCGGCAAATAATTTGAGCGCATCATTTCGTGACATCTCTTTTCTTTCTACAGCATAATTTTGAGACGCAAGCTCCTGCATTTTCTTCTCAATGGCGGCTAAGTCTTCAGGTGTAAAAGAACGTTCATAATCAAAGTCATAATAAAAGCCATCTTCAATCACAGGACCGATAGCCATTTTAGCCGTTGGAAATAAAGCTTTTACGGCTTTAGCCATCAAATGGGGGCTCGAATGACGAATC
>DNMA01000154.1:8292-8431 GCA_003489505.1 Legionellales bacterium
TTTACGGCTTGAGCCATCAAATGGGCGCTCGAATGACGAATCACTTCTAAAACTGATTCATCTTTTTCGGTCAATATTTTAATGTCTGCGTCTTTAGTGATGAAATAAGAAACATCGACCATTTGCCCATCAATTTCAG
>DNMA01000192.1 GCA_003489505.1 Legionellales bacterium
TTAAATCATAATGTAAAGGGTGTTGGCATCAATATGTCCTTATGCTTAGATTCACAAAAAGTTGCTTTTAAAACATCAGAGTATTACAGCCACGAAGGAAAATTTTATACTGATAAAGAGAAAGAACAAATTTCTAAGGAATTAAGAAATAGCTTTACACAAGCATTATATAATCAAACTTGTATTGAACATTTAAAAAAACATCCTTTTCATGCGGAAGAACACTGGTTTGGTAAAGAACTTCAGACCTTATTAAAATATATCAAAGTTAACAAGATTTCTACAACAGCATTTCCCGTTTGGATGCAAGAAGAATGGGATAGCATTTGGTCTAATCATTTGCAAAAATTTCCAAGAATTGAGTTTAATCTATCCAGTTCACCTTGTGAGCACTGTCGAAAGTTATTCTCTAATTTACGTGAAATACTGAATAAACAAGGAATTTTCATCCCTATTGTTATCCATTATATCTCCCCTTATTTAACAGAAGAGGTAACAGCAAGTCAGACACTTATTGTCCCATTTAATACCAAATCAGAATTCATTAAGACTGATCTTTGTCTAAAGACTGCTTATAAAAATTCAAAAGATACTAAAATTCTCAACTTTCTAAATTGGTTAGATGAAAACCACCTTGATCTTTTAGATTCTGAAATCTATGATTTGATTGCCTGGGTGCGATTGGGTGGGCAGCATAAAAATTCTTTTTCACTCATTCAAGGGCATCTCAATTGCAAGTTATCCTCTATTCAAGATCCAAAAGATTTGGCATGGATTTTTGCCGCTTTGCAACGCATGCCTAAAAAAATGCTCAACCAAGATATTGAAAACACCCAATTGGCTATTTCATCTATTTTTTATAATCAACCTGCTAAGAATCAAAATATCAAAAAAGTTTCTCATTCAGAAGCTAAAACATCGCATCACTTTTGTTTAAACTTTTTGATGAACATGATAGTGCAATATAATCAGATGGAATCGACTGCTCCGACTTTAAATTTTTAGTTCAAACTTTAAGCTATAATTTAGATATAGCAAGTAGTCTACTGACTAAATAGACTAGCGTTCTGGAACTTTCACTGTGATTCAAAAACACCAAAAGTAAAGGTGCTTTTACCAGTTAGACTGCCTCAATTGTGCTTGTCAAAAAGTGTTAGAAAATAATAAAATAATAGTTGGGGTGACATCGTTCGATGAACACTCTCTCTAAAGTCGGGAATCGGGCTTATTTGGCTCCTCATTTTCATCGCTTTTGCTTTCGCTATTAAAGAGATTCTTGTGCGCAGAGACAGGAATTTGATGCAGGGCTTTTTCAAAAGAGGTAAATTTTTTATAGGGGGCTATTATTATTTTTCGTATTCCTTCTTTAAGTTCTTCTTTTTGTTTTGCATTTAATTCAAATGGGGGTTGTTCTAATTGTCTGCCTAAACCCAAAAATAAGCTACTTGTTAACAGAAGTTGGCCAGCACGTGCGCGTATGCTAGCTTTATCTTCGGCTAGTTTCGTCATATTATTTGAATTTAACTCATCGTAAAATGTGCTTAAATATGTTTTAATAATTGTTCTAATCTGATTTTTTTGTTCTGAGCCTAAGCCAGATATTTCGATTTTATCGCATTTCTCAATAGCTTGCCCAAGCGTTGCGAGAAACTCTTTTTTTGCGATATCTTCAGGTAATTTTTCAGGTTGGAGCAATCTATGGAAAAAACTAAATATGGTAGTTGTAATCGGCATAATATTACCTTATCAGTTTACCTATTATCATTATAGATGATTTATTTTATTTTTTGATCATTTTGCTAGGAATGTGACATTTTCATGGCGTTACAACAAATCATTACATCCGCCAACCCATTCCTGATTTTTATACTATACTCGTTAATAATATAAGGAGAAAATTGTGGACAGGGTTCTGGCCTTAGCCTTGTTGAAATTAGAAGATAAGCCTTCAAGTGAGGCGGTCTTAGCTAATTTTCATCAAATGAAAATGCGCTTCCCAGAAGAAGTGAAAACCTATGAGCAAGCAAGAGATGTCTTACTCATGGATAATCTACGTCAAGATTGTCGGTCTATTGGTGAATTAGTAAAAACTTGCGGTCTTGAACTTGAAATTAAAATTCTGCCACGCTACATCAAAACCAAAATTGAATTAGAAGGCCATAAAAGAAATCTTGTCTTATTAGCCATTGAAGGTATCAAAGTCCAAGCACAATTGATATTAAAAGAATTAGAGGCATGGGATGAACTCAAACGCCACCCCAAAATTGGAACGGCTCTTGAATATTTTCATTTTGATAACCATTTACCCAAATTATATCAAGAAATATTTATTCACTCTTTAAATGAATATCATATCAGTTTAGATAAAATCGTCGATATCAAAGTCAGTTTAATGAATTATCGAAACTATATTTTTATCAATTTAAAAAATTATTGCTTAAACATTATCGAGCAATTTGAACAAGCTAAACTTTATAACACTCAAGACTATCAAGATTTTAAAGATAATATTCATGGCTGCAAAAACTTATATCAAATGAATGAAATGCTTCTGAGCTTGGTCGAAGCAGAATTTCAGCATCTCGATATACTGAAAAAAGATTGTGAAGACTTAGAACAAGCCATTAAAGGGATTCATACCCCCAAACCCACCCATGTTTTTAGCCCCATTTTGCATTGGCATGACTATAAACTTTTACTTTTACAAGAACTTAAAAATCAATCGATCACACAACTTTTTCATCTTTGCCGAGAATTTTCCAAAGAAGAAGTGAGTTGGACCGATTTTTTCAATTATGTTTCTTATGAAATTCATCAAGCAAAAAATAAAGAGCAAGTACTTTTACTATGTCAGCACTTCATGGATGTCACTTTAGAATATCATCAAATTCGAGACTGGCTAAAAATGCAAGCCATCAATCCTGATCTTAAAAACTCTCTTAAAGCAGCTTTTGGTTTAATTCCACCTAATCTTCGAGGAACCGCATTTCAAATCGTTCAAAATCAACAATTAAAACGAAATATTTTGATTGATACCCTACTCCAAGAGACTCTCAAAGATAGTAAAGCTCAACTGATGGAATTAGCAGGCATTGCACCCTATAGTTACTTGATTCATGAGACCGACTCATTAAGAGAAATCTCAAAAATCGTCTTAAAAATGAAATTATAAAAAAAGCCCAGGTCTTAGAAACCCAGGCTTTGATAGCACTTAAGCGAATACGCTTAATTTGTCTTTAATGAGGCTAATCTTTTGTTCTAAATCCTCAGGCAAAGGACCACCACCTTGGGCAAAGTCAGGACGACCACCTCCACGTGGGCATAAGATTTTGACCCAATCAGCCGCACTACCTGCTTGTACCTGTAAAGCCTTAGGCACTGAAACCATCACATGGATATTATCAGCTTGAATAGAATATAAAATAATCATCCATTCGGGTTTTAAATCTTTTAATAAATCACTTAAAACACGTAAAGACTTCACATCATATTCATCCACACGTTGCAGCAAAAAACTCGCTGGAGATTTTGCGACCCAATCACGAGCTTGTTGCAGCATGATTTTTTTCTCAAATTGCTGTAACTGTTGTTGCAAGTTTTGCATTTGTTGTTGGGTTTGTTGAATACGTTCTTCTAATTGTTCAGGACTGGTTTTAAGTGCTTGAGCAACATCTGCAACCAATTGATTTTGCTCTTGAACAGTCTTTAAAGCATATTGACCGGTCACAAACTCCATTCGGCGCACACCGCTGGCAATGCTTGCTTCTGATAAGACTTTAAAAAATCCAATATCGCCAGTTCTTGTCGCATGTGTTCCACCACATAATTCTTGAGAGAACTCACCCATACTCAAGACTCGAACTTCTTCACCATATTTTTCACCAAATAAAGCAATCGCACCTTTTTCTTGCGCTTTCTCCAGTGATAAAAGCTCGGTTTGCACGGGTGCGTTTTCTCGAACTCTGGCATTAACCCATTGCTCAAGCTGATTTAACTCTTCACGACTCAAACCACGATTAAATGAAAAGTCAAAACGACTTCTATCAGCAGTTACCAAAGAACCTTTTTGAGAAACGCTCTCACCAAACATATCGCGTAAAGCTGCATGTAAGATATGAGTTGCTGTATGATTGAGACGAATCGCTTGTCTTCTTTTTTCATCGACTTTGGCATGCACAAGTTCTTGTTCTTGGATACTGCCCAGTGCGACATAACCCATGTGTAAAATCAATTCACCTTTGCGCTGAGTATCGGTAACGACAAACTCGCCTTGTGGGCCAAAAATTTTGCCTTCATCACCCACTTGTCCACCACTTTCAGCATAAAAAGGCGTTTGAGCGAGTATTAAAATACCTGATTGCCCTTCTTGAAGCGCTTGTACAGGCTTTCCTTCAGATAATATACTTTGAACCCCAGAATGCACATCGCTATGTTGATAACCATGAAACTCACAAGCCTGAAGATGCGTTGGTAAATCCAAATACTCTGTTTGAAACTGCTGATTCGATTGAGATTGCTGACGCTGGGCTTGCATACAAGCTTCAAATCCTGCCATATCAATCTGGTAACCCGCTTCTCTTGCTGCATCGGCAGTCAAATCAACCGGAAACCCATAAGTATCATATAATTTAAAGACCACGTCCCCTGGTAATAAACGGTTTTGGCAACTGGCCATAGATTCTTGTAATAACTTTAAGCCTTGATGAATGGTTCGAATAAATTGCTCTTCCTCTTGTTTTAAGAAATCTTGAATCAATTTTTTCTTATCTTTCAAGTAAGGATAAGCATCTCCCATTTTTTCAATGACTGCTGGCACCAATTGATGCATAAATGGCGAAGGTAAACTGAGTTTTTGGCCATGACGAATAGCACGTCGAATAATGCGTCTTAACACATAACCTCGACCTTCATTACTTGGGATAACGCCATCGGCTAATAAAAAGCTACAAGAACGGATATGATCAGCTATCACCTGAATACTTGGAGAATTCATATCCAATTCTGAAGAAAGTTTTGCAATCGCTTGTTTCAGATGGACAAAAATATCTGTATCGTAATTACTACAAACCCCTTGCATCACGGCGGCAATTCGTTCTAAACCCATACCGGTATCGACAGATGGTTTGGGTAAAGGATGCATTTGACCTGAGGGGGCGCGATTAAACTGCATAAACACTACATTCCAGATTTCGACGTATCGGTCACCATCCATATCAGGGGAACCTGGTGGGCCACCAGCAACTG
>DNMA01000034.1 GCA_003489505.1 Legionellales bacterium
TTGCAACAGCATCCTCAGTTTGTGTGGTGGTTGATTTAATTCTACAAAAGCAAAAGAAGCTCCATGGTTTGATACTCCATGAAAAAATTCATTTTGGTGATTTCATGGCAAACCGCTTTTCACTTTGTTATCGATGAGGTATTACATGGACACATCCTTAAAAGGTGGGGCTTATCTGGGTAAAAGTCTAATACTTTCGCATGGTCAAACAACCCTTGTGAGTCTCAATCCAGCCGATGGTCAAGTGCTTGCAAAACTCAATACTTGCCATCAAAAAGATGTCTTAGACGTCATTGACCATAGCCAAAAAGCTTTTCAAGAATGGGCCATGATTCCTGCCCCACAAAGAGCCAAAGTCTTAGCGCTCCTTAAACATAAAATTCAGAAACACCGAGGTAAGCTTGCAGAATTAATTTCTCTGGAAATGGGCAAAATCATCAGTGAAGCACATGGGGAAATCCAAGAAATTCTAGATATGATAGATTTTGCCATCGGTCAATCTCGAATGCTTTATGGAAAAACCATGCATTCAGAACGCCCCTTGCATCGAATTTATGAGCAATGGCACCCTTTTGGCGTGGTTGCTATTCTGACCGCCTTTAATTTCCCGATGGCTGTTTGGGCATGGAATGCATGTTTGGCCATCATTTGTGGGAATACCGTTATTTGGAAACCCTCCTCACAAACCCCTCTTTGTGCGATTGAACTTCAGCAATTATGTATCGAAGTGATGAAAGATTTACAAACGCCGGACATTTTCTCATTGGTCATCACCGAATCTCATGAGGCTAGTCTTCCTTTACTAGAAAACCCTCAAGTTCGACTGGTGTCTTTCACAGGCTCTTGCAAGCAAGGACAATATATTTCTGAAAAAGTGCACCAACGCCTGGGTAAAACGATTTTAGAACTCGGTGGAAATAATGCAGTCATCATCGATGATTCAGCCGATATTGATTTAGCCATTAAACATGTATTTTTTGGCGCCATTGCGACAGCCGGCCAACGTTGCACCTCAACTCGTCGAGTCTTAGTGCATACCAAATACTATTCCTACTTCATTCAAACACTTCAAAAAATGTATGAAAAGATTCAAATCGGCAACCCCCTTAAAAATAAAACCCAGATGGGGCCACTGATTAATCAAAAAGCTCAGGATGTTTTTTTAAATACTATCGATACCATCCAAAAAACCAAGGCTAAAATTTTAACCGGTGGTCACATCCTTTCCTCGCAAGGTTATTTTGTAGAGCCCACCTTAGTGACTGAACTAGAGCATCATCATCCCTTGGTTCAAACTGAAACATTTGCACCCATTTTATATTGTTTTCCATTTCAAACCATTGAAGAGGCCATTGAAAAACAAAATGCAGTCCCTCAAGGTTTATCTTCTGCCTTATTTACCCAAAATCTTTTACATGCAGAATTGTTTTTAAGTGCTAAAGGTAGTGATTGTGGGATTGCCAATATCAATACCTCGACAGCAGGTGCTGAAATCTCAATTGCTTTTGGTGGTGAAAAACAAACGGGCGGTGGTCGGGAGGCAGGCTCGGATAGTTGGAAAAATTACATGCGTCGCCAATCTTCAGTCATTAACTGGGGAAAAGACTTTGAGTTGGCGCAAAATCTAAAATTTTAAATCGCCTTGATTTTTTCGAGTACCGACTCGCAATAAGGTATTTGTATGATTTTTTGGCGCCCCTTTGTGCCTTTTAGTATCTTCAAACTGGTTTTGGGGACATCTAAATAATCAGCCAACAATTTACAAACCGCCAAATTGGCCTCGCCATCTTGTGCTTTGGCGCAAACCGATAAGGCAAGCCCCCTTTCGGTAACCATTAACACACCATTGCGATGAGCTCCAGGTTTAACCCAGACCTTGAGCTCAATAAAAGGCGGATGAATTTGATAAATCAGCATGCAATTTTTCAAAGATAATCTAGACTTAAATTATAAAGGACAATTTGAAAATCATCATCATGAAAAAAAGCCTTGTTGTTGGGATGTTAGTTTACCTTATCTCACATGGGTTACTCGCCTATGACCCCATAAAAACACGTAAAGTGGATAGAAACCCAAACTTTGCACCTCTAAGGCAAATTGACCTAGCAAGAGAAGTTCAAATTCCACGTCATCAACAGATACAAACCCTTAAAAATTTAACAGAATAGATAAGCCCGATATCAAATGACGCATCGGGCTTTGAATTTAGACTTTTTGTAGTCCAGCTTCGGGATTTAAACTCATATTTGCTGGAGGATTTTCTTTTTGGGAGAAAAGACTATAGGCACCATAAGCAATTCCACCGACTACACCAGCAACACCTAAGAGACCACCTGTTAAAACACCAGAACCCACATAAGTATCGATGACTGTATCCGAATAATTACTTCCTAAGCCTAGAATAGCCTCACCCATGACTGGTGCGGCACAAGTCACGGCATTACCAATTGCTGTTTGCAATAAATAGATAGCAAATTTTCCTGAGCAGCTGAATCCATCAGGATTGGGAACACAACATCCGAAAGAACCGGCTATGGCACCAACAATAACGCCACCGACTAAAGTGGTTAAGGCTTCTTGATGAACATCATGGCCTATAATCTTTGCACCTAGCGCAGTACATGCTGATACTACTAAACCTGCAGTAGCACCTTTAACTGGATTTGAAAAAGCAAATGAACCACTCGTTTCTTTCTCTGGCATCCTATTCTCCTTTAAGCTTAAATCAATCAATTCAATAATAAAGAATATTATTGTAACATATTGATTGTATTTTAATCAAACTTAATCTGAATATTTCCTTAAACCAACCAGAGTAATCATTGAGAAAATCCATAAAACCCTCTATGCTGTAGCTTTTGAATGATTTAAAAATTTTATGTTAAGAATTGCTACCCGAAAAAGTCCTTTGGCTCTACAGCAGGCTAATCATGTTGGAGATCAATTAAAAAAATTATGGCCTGATCTAGAAGTCGAGCTGGTACCCATGACGACACAAGGCGACCAACTTTTAGATAAAAAACTTCTACATTTTGGTGGCAAGGGTTTATTTGTTAAAGAATTAGAACATGCTTTATTAGAAAATCGAGCAGATATTGCTGTACACTCCATGAAAGACGTACCCGCCAATTTACCAGAAGGCTTAGAGCTCTTTACCATCTGCAAACGTGATAACCCCTTTGATGCTTTTATCTCTTTAAAATTCAAGAATTTGGATGAAATGCCTGCAGGCAATGTTATTGGTACTGCAAGCCTTCGTCGTCAAGCTCAAATCTTAGCTTATCGACCAGACCTCAAAGTGGAAACACTTCGTGGCAATATTCACACCCGATTAAATAAACTCCAACAACATGAATATGATGCCATTATTCTTGCTTGTGCAGGTTTAGAACGCATGGGAATGACTAACCGTATTCAACAAACCATATCCAGCACCATGATGCTTCCGGCTTGTGGTCAAGGCGCCATTGGTATTGAATGCCGAAGTCAAGATGAAAAAATTCAAAAGCTTATCCAAGTACTACATTGTGAAAAAACAGCGCTTTGTGTCAAAGTAGAACGTGAAGTCAATCGCTTACTCGGTGGCCATTGTCATGTTCCTATCGCTATTTTTTCATATTTTATCGATGAGGAGCACCTACACCTAGAGGCACGAGTCTATCACCCCAATGGGCAAAAAAAACTATTGTGGCAAAATCAGTTTCCTAAAGATAAAGCTTTTGAAAAAGCCGAAATTTGCGCCCAAACCCTATTAAAACAAGGGGCCTTAGAGTTGATTAAAGATGAGCAATAATTTAGAGGGTTTATGCATTTTAAATACCAGACCCATGTTTGCCAAAGCCCATCAGCGTTTTGCAGAATTGATTGAGTCCTATGGTGCAAAGTCTGTCTCTTTACCCCTACAAGATATTCAAGCCCTAGATTTTACCCTCCCCCCTATCCAGACTTATGATTATCTCATTTTTGTTAGCCAAGCAGCCGTAAGCTATTTTTTTTCAAAACTCACCCGAAAGCTGCCCCAAAATTCCCAAATCATTGCCATCGGTAAGGCGACTGCTAAAGCGTTAGAAATGAATCATCAGGCGGTCAGCTTTTTTGCAGAAGAAGGACATAGCGAGGCTTTATTAAATGCTTCCATTTTTCAAAATGTGCAAGCCAAAAATATTTTATGGGTTAAAGGTACTCATGGAAGAACACTCATTGGTGATACATTAAAAAACCGTGGTGCAGAAGTGACTGCGCTCAATGTCTATCAAAGTATTCCGATTCCCTACTCGCCTAAAGCCTTAGAAGAGCTTTGGCAAACAAAAGACATTAACATGGTCTTAGTGACCAGCGAGCAAGCCTTTTTACATCTGCAAAGTCTTTGCCCTCCTGACTGGCTATCCCAGAAAAATATAATTTGTTTTAGTCAACGACTTGCAGATATTGCAAAACCTTTTATAAAAGGTCATATTCTTATGAGTCAACACGATAAAATATTGGAAACACTATTAGCATTTAAGGCAAAATATGAATAAACCGGCCCAATCTTCATCATATTTATTTAAAAGTTTTATCATTCTTTTATTTTTAATCAATCTTTGTGGTTTGGGATGGGTCTACCATCTTCTCGATTTAAAAACCTTAAAATTACAAAACTTAGAGTCTCATCTTCTGCGTTCACAAAAAGAAATTGATGATTTACAAAATCAAAATCTTAAAATGCAAAATGATTTACTCAAAAAACAAGCTCACTCATTACAAAAACAAAGCCTTTATCAAATTGAATGGTTAGTTCGCCAAGCCCAATGGCAATTAGATGTTTTAGGGCATGTGCATTTGGCTAAAAAATACTTAAGCTTTGCAAAAGCTATCAGCCAAGAGCAACACTGGTCTATCTTAGAAGAAAATATCCATGCAGATATCCAAAAGTTAAATAGTATTGCACTCACCTCATCTTCCAAGCTGGTCAATACCATCAGTAATTTGCAAAACCGTTTAGAAAAGAAAATGCAGATGCAAGAAAAAAGTATTCATCTTCAACCTCATACTCAAAACCCAAACCATCCTTTACTAAAAACTCTAGAGCCTTTTATTAAAATTGAGCGTTATCAAAGCAATGTCCAAAAAGTTTTTACCCCTAATCAAGTCGATGATATCCTCAAAAATTCCTTAGCACTCTTGCCACAAATTCAATTTTTAGGTATTACCCATCAAGATAAAGTTTATCAAGTTTTAGTGCAAAATCTTGAAAAAAATATAGCATTACTGAATTTCGCAAATGATTTTCAAACAGATATCCAAGCACTCAAATCATATCAATTTAAGTTAGCAGAGCATGTGACCCTCAATAGTTATGCGACAGTTGAACAACTTATTAAAAATGAGAAATCATCATGAAAGGATTATGGACTATTTTTTTCATTGTATTTTTAAGTATTGTTGCTGGTATGCAGTTGATGCATGAGCCTGGATATGTCATGATTTTATTTCATGGATGGCAACTTCAAACCAGTCTTGTTATGCTATGCCTTCTCTTAGTGACCACCCTTTTAGGTTTTATTTTTTTCTTTGATATTTTAAAATTAATTATCAATATTCCCAAAAAGATAGCAAAGCTTTATCATGCGCTGATTGGAATGCGTCAAACGCAACAATTACGCATGGGCCTACAAGCTTATTTTCAAGAGGATTGGCTCAATGCCATGAAACGCTTCTCACATACCTCTTCTTCTGTGCCCTGGATTGTTGATTTGATGGCGGCCCAAGCAGCTCAAAACCAAGGTTTTACTGAACAACGCGATAAATATTTACATATGGCTTCCATCCATGAGCCCAAAGCACGCGATACGATTTTATTATTTCAAGCCAATTTACAGTATCAGCAAGAACAATATGAACAATGTCAGGCAAGCTTAAAAACCTTTGCCTCCCAAAATAAAAATATCCCTGCGCAATGGTATTGGTTACAGCTCAAATTGCACCGTCACTTTAAAGAATATCAACAAGGCCTCAATTTACTGCAAGACCACCCTTATTTACAAAAAGCCCATGCTAAATATTTTGATTTTTATAAACTATTTTTAATGGCTTGCTTAAAGCAATATTTTAAAAGCCAAGCGTTTGAAAAAGCATATCAAGAACTGAAAAAACTACCTAAAAAACTAAAAGATGACCATGATCTTTTAATCTTCTGTGCCCCATATCTCATTAAAGATAAGGCTTATGCTAAATTCATTAATCAATGGCTTGAAAAATCCATTAAGATTGAAAGTCATCAATTAGCGATTTTAAAATTACTGGAAAAACTCCCAAAAGACCCTCAGTGGTTAAAAATATTGGATAAATTATCCACCCAAGGGCAGCACGACGCACAATTTTATTTGTATTTAGCTAAAATCAAATGCAAACATCAACTCTGGGGTTCTGCTATACAAGATGTTGAAAAAAGCCTGGAACTTAAGAAAAGTCCCGAAGCTTACTCAACGCTCGCTAAGATTTATCTAGAACTTCAGCAAACTTCCAATGCACTGACTGCTATGCAAAATGCTATTCATTTTGAATATGAAGATTAATTTTGCACCGCTTGCTCTTCAACTTTTTGCCAGTTGAGAAGCACTAAAGAAATAATGCCGGCAAATAGTCCCCAGAAAGCAGAGCCAATGCCCATTAAAGATACGCCTGAAGCGGTAATCAAAAAAGTAATGATTGCAGCTTCTCTATCTTCCTCATGATAAAGTGCCGAACTTAAACTTGAACCAATGGTA
>DNMA01000055.1 GCA_003489505.1 Legionellales bacterium
CTTGTTGAGGACTTTGTAAAATGCGTTCGGGTTTCAAAAGCCCTTGCTGCTTAATATCTTCCAATGAGGCTTGTAAATGACTAATGAATTGCATATCCATGTTAATTATTATTGTTATGAAAATGAAAAAAAAGCATAACAAATTTTAACAAGACAAACTATGAATTTTTTAAAGGATTCTGTTAACCAAAATAAATCCTAGAATATCCCAAAAATTCATCGTATAATTTCACTATTTTTTACATCCAAAATGAGAACTTATTGAAGATGAGCCAGTCCACTGCCTGTTTAAATATGATTAAGCAACAGCTAAGAACAAATAATATTACTAATGAAAATATTATTAAGTTATTTCAAAATTTTCCACGTGAAAATTTTACACCAGCTGCCTATAAACAGTTTGCTTACAGTGATATGCATATCACTCTTGAAAATAATCAAGTGATACTCACCCCATTAGAAGAAGCAAAAATCATTCAATCAGGACAATTTGTAGGAACTGAAAAAGTACTATTGATTGGCAGTAGCAATATTTATCTCACGACCCTACTTAGTCAAAACCTACAAAATATTACTGTCGTAGACACTTGTGCAGATAGTATTGTGGCGGGTAAAAAGCTTTTAAGCCAAAACAAAATTGATAATGTTGAGTTTATCTTACAAGACTCTTACAGCCTTGAAAATTTAGACAAAGACTTTGATGCCATCATTGTCACTTGCGCTTTAGAAAGCTTGCCGCAAAATTGGCTCAAAAATTTAAAATCTCAAGCTAAAATATTTGCTCCCTTGGGTGAAACGGTACAAAATGCCCAGTGGTTTTATATTCAAAATCAGAAAGTTACCGGTCATGAATTTATTTTTTCAACCCATTTACCACCATTAATTGAAACAAAAAATAAATTTATTTTTTAATTTTTTTGAAGTAGGTCAGGATGACGTTAAAACGATTTAGAAATCAGATTTCCTTGATGGCTTTACTCATTAGCCATCAAGCTTTTTCTACCGATCTTATGGAAGTCTATTATGAAGCCTTAGAAAGTGACCCTGCTTTTAAAAGTGCTTATAGTGTTTTCATGGCTGAATCTCAAACGATTCCGATTGCTGCCGCAGCCCTTCTTCCACAATTAACAGCAAATGGTATTGTTGGAAGAGTATACACAGAAGTTATGGCGGGAAGCTCATTGGACGTCAATCGAACCTATACACAAAACCAATTAACGGCTCAAGCCTCTCAAACTTTATTTAATCTTAAGTTATGGTCAGTACTGGAACAAGCTCGCGCCAATGTTCGAGCTGCACTTGCCAATTTGAATGACTCCACACAAAATTTAATGTTAAGAACAGCTAAATCTTATTTTGATATTTTACTTGCACAAGATAACTTAACCAGTGCCAATGCGCTCAGAAAAGCCAATAAACGTCAACTGCAACAGGCACAAGAGCGATTCAATGTCGGCCTAGACCCTATTACCACCATTTACCAAGCAAAAGCGGCTTATGACCAATCCTGTGCGATGGTGATTACGGCACAAAATAATATTATTACCGCCCAACAAAATCTGACTAAGCTCACCAATCATTCTTATGATGTCATTGCTCCGCTCAAAAACAAACGTATTCCATTGATTTATCCAGAGCCAATGCAAGCAGAAACTTGGGTGACGACCAGTTTAAAACAAAATTATAAATTAACAGCAGCAAAATATTATTTAGAGGCCTCTCGCCAAAATATTAAAATGCAGTTTTCTGGGCATATTCCAAGTTTTACCTTATTTGGAAACTTTACCGAAATTCATAACAAGGTCACAGTCTATAGCAGCACCATTGATCCCAATGGCGGGGTGAATCAATTTTTCAATAATATTTTCGTGCCACAAATGCAAAGAAATGCTATTGGTGGATTTAATATGAGTTTACCGATTTTTCAAGGTGGTCTGGTTGTTGCTAAAACCCGTGAGGCGGAATACCAATTCCAAAACTACAGTAATCAATTAGAAGGCGTAAAACGTGAATTAGTCGCCAATACTCAAATTACTTACCATAATATTGCCAGCGGGATTGAAAAAGTTAAAGCTGACCGTCAATCGCTAGAATCACAACGCGTTTCTTTAGAAAGTATTCAATCACAATACCAGGTTGGAACCAAAACCATCACCGATGTATTATTTTCCCAACAACAATACTTCCAAACCCAGCTGCAATACACAAGCGATCAATACTCACTCATCATTCAAATTTTACAATTAAAATATTTAGCGGGTAATCTTGATGTTCGAGATTTAGAGGAAGTGAATGCTTGGTTAGCAACCACAAGAATTCATGGTTTATCTCCTCAATCACAAAAAATATTAAATACCCTTTTACATCATCCCATTAAAACCCCATCTGTTTTAAACGACCCGGCCTAAGCATGCTCATTGAATTTTTGATTTTATTTATTTCTGGAAGTCTAGCGGGTCTGATGGCTGGCCTTTTAGGTCTCGGTGGTGCAACCATCATGGTGCCTTTATATCTTTATTA
>DNMA01000160.1 GCA_003489505.1 Legionellales bacterium
AGCACGTGCAGCGTTTCTACCCAACATTCAAATTTCCACATTTGTTGGTTATATGGCCAATACCTATAACAATTTATTTTCTGCACCCAATTTAGTATGGTCTATTGGAAGGCGATCGACTGTTGGCGCTGATTTATCTCCCCCTATGATCAATCAAGTTGTTTTTGATGGTTTTAATTTACTTGGACAATTAAAGCATTCAAAAGCGACTTATAATGAGACAGTCAATCAATATCGACAAGCTACTTTAAAAGCTTTCAAAGAAGTTGAAGACCATTTAGTGTCTATTCATCGTTTAGAACAAGAAGATGAGTCGCTGGCATCAGCTAAAAATTTTGCAAAGAATGCTTTTTGGCAAGCCCAACAACGAATGGAAATTGGGATTTATACCTATATTGATGTCGTAAATTACGAGATTGAGTTAATCAATCTTGAAATTGGCTTAATTGAAATTCGTTTAGCCAGACAAACCGAAACCGTGGGCTTAATCGATGCCCTGGGTGGTGGATGGAATAGACTGTGCGTTCATTGCAAAAAAGCAGCCTTGCCCACTCACGCGGGCAACGCGAACTGATGATTAACGACTACATGCTCTTTTATTCGGCCCCTCTTGCTCATCTTCAGTTTTTCTTTTTTGCATGAGCCTGTCTAAAACCGGTTGTAAACATTTCTGATGAAAATTGATGGCATGCGCATCCGTCTCAGTAATCTTGAACATATCTGAAACCATTTTTTCATATTCTGCAGTAAATTTTAACTTAAATTTAGAACGCATCAAATCGATAAACTGCTGTTGTATAGCTTGTGGAATATCCAATTTTTTTAAAAACTGAAAAGCATCTTGATCTAATTCCATAATATAATCATCAAATGCTTGCCCAATACGGACGGCAAACTCTTCATCAATTGTTGTTTGATAATAGTTAAAAACATATGAATATAGTTCTTGTTTCACTAAATCCGGAGTTAATAAACTAAACAAGGGATGACCTAATAAGGACTGATATAAATGACGCCGAACACCACGCGCACAAGTTGGTTTATCTGGTTCTAAATCATCCTCTTCTGCAATATACGTGGTGCCATCGCCCCTTTCGATTTCCACTTCCTGTTCACAATTATGCGAACGTCCTGCTAAGGCTAATTGTATATAAAAATTTTGCCAGCGCGACTCAAGCGTAAAGTCTTCAGTAGGCTTCATTGCCTCATCAGTTGCTGCGAAATATAAAAGAGCAATCTCTGGAATAAATGGCGTAATGGCAGCTGATGCTTCTCCGTTTTCATCGAATTCAATTAAGTCTTCGTCCATGTCTGGATGAATCCAATCATTAGGCTGAGATAAAAACCGAAGTGCCGTATGAACCTGATGCTTGTAATAAGCTTCTAAAGCCATTGTCTTTAAACCGCTTGGCAAATTTAAACCTTCAAAATTTTCATACGTTAAAGGTAAGGTGATTTGTCGTCTTTTATAACTTAATTTTGCAGGATTTTTTTCATATTCTTCAGCAAGTTTTAACTTCAAAGCTTCAAAAAGCGAGGTGCTACCAATAACGCTTATCATTGAATGATAATGCTCTGCTAATTCCTTGAGCTCAAGCTCTTCAAAGAAACTTAAATTTTTCATCGATGATTCATTGCCGATATTGATACTTTGCTCCTGCCGATAAAACTGATTTTGCTCTGCTAGGGTTTTGACTTCAGGAATACTTAACAAGTGTTCAATAATCAATTCCTCATCCATTTTTAAAGCTAGACGAATTAACAGATTATCATTTGTATATGCATAATTTCTGAATGACTCGACTTGAAGCATATTCACGACTTGTGGCGTACAACGCGTATGGGTAATACTAAATTGCACTAATCTAAAAGCACGAGGTAATTGTTCATACGGACACTGATGGACAATCAAGTCCTCTAGGTTTGACCTAACATCCTGTACTAGACTATCAATTTTTTTATAATGACGACGAGTATTACTATATAAAAATGTTTCATAGGCCTCAAAAATATTCATATCTAGAATCAATCGATGAAGAATGGTTTCTCCAACCTCTGAACCATCATCTAGCATTTCAAAAGTTGCTGGCAAATTTTGTTTTAAACGGATTTGAATCACATCATCAATACACTCTAAAACCATCAAGGAATCTGCCATGCATAAATGCTCAATTAACTTCTTGAAAGCATGTTCACTCAAATCCTCAATCTTTAATAAACCGGTTTCAAGTATCCATATCAGTGCTGGAATATTTTCAGAGATAAATATTTCTGATATGAAATCAATAATATCGAAATCTAATGTGATATCTAATTCTTTGAATTTGCGTAAGAAGAAATCCGTGATACCAAACTCTTGTTGAATCAAGGATGTTTTGAAGAGATGACTGCCTTCTGTTGAAATGATTTCAACAAACTGTCTTGGCAATTTTTGACTAAAGTATTCTAAACATTTTAGTTGACCCTTATGAACACAAACTTCAAACACTCTAGCGTCATCATATTGCGCTAGTTTTTTAAGATTTTTTAAATTTAAATTTTTTAAATTGGCAAAGCTTAAACTGTGAATCTGTTCAGCACACCATTTAATTTTTGGTGTTGAAGTCGGCTCTTCGGTGACTGTCGGGTAAAAATGATATTGTCTGAGCCATTCTAAAGATTTTTCAGGTGATTTCATCAAAAATGGACGTAAAAAATCCTCATCCAACACCTTCATTAATTTTTCAATTGCTCTTTTTGACAATTGCTCAGAAATCAAATTTAAAAAGGTTTGATTTTCAGATAATAAGGCGACTTGCAAAACACTTTCTTGAGTTCTTTTCGGTAAATTCGGAATCTTTTCATGAATAAGCTCTAAAATCCAAAAAGCAGATTCATTCATACCACATTTTATTGCTTGCATTAAACTAATATAACATTCACCTTTTAAAAGGTTTACTAATCTTGCGTTAAAAACCGTTTCCAGCCATTCAAGAATAGGTAAAGAAAGCTTTTTTTCAATATTATCTTCTGATTTAAAAAAGTCTCTAAAAAGAGGATATGACTCCTCAATAATCTCATTGTCTAAACGCTGAGAAAACCAATCTAAAAGACCTCGATTACCATTAAGGGCTGCTTCATAAATCACTGAATAATTATTGACCCTCACCATTTCTTCTAAAACATCTGGTCTTGTGATTTCTGATTCAAGCTTATTAACTAACCATTCCAAACACTCAACCTGATGCCCTTCAACTGCAGATAACAATAAATCATCCTGATTATTAAAAAATATCTGCTCCGGCTCCTGCTGTAATCGAAGCAGACCATAAATTTCATCCAATAGTTCCACATTACCAAAACGCAGTGCAATATTTAAAATGTTTCCATCATAATATATACCCTCAAAATCTTGAGCATGACCATACCAATTTGGCTTAAGGTTTGATTGAGGTAATAATAATTTAAAAAGGCCCTTGTGTTTGTAGGCCACTGAAATTTTAAGTGCTAGGCAATGAGGAAGTTTTATAATTTTGGCCAATTCAGCGGCATGCTTTTGCATCACCCAATCAAAAAACGCTTCTTGCCCATGCTGAGCTGCCATATGAATCGCTCGAAAATTTTTACTGTATAAAAAGACCTTGAGTAAATTCATGTTTGGATAGGTGTCTTGCAATATATCTTCTAAAAATACAAATAACTCTATCAATAAAAAAATGAAGCCTTTTTGAATTAAATGATTAAAATAATTAAATTGATCAGCACAAAGAAAATCTTTTAGCCACTCTGGATGATAGTCTTTTAAGCTTATCAACAAATACTGAAAACACGTTTCATTCAATTTTTCGAAAAATAAATGGCCATGTGCATCCACATATTGTGTAAAGGTATTTTGCTCGATTAAATGCAGTAAAATATCAATCCAGTCTTTATTTTTTGTTTCTAAACAAAAATCTAGAACTTGTTCATGATTTTGCTCTATCCATTGGGTTAAAGTATCTCTATGATTTTCAGCAAAATACGCCATTAATTCTGTTTGTTCATGATGCAAGAAATAAGTGAAATAATCATTCGGGTAGGTTTTGATAACTTGTAATACTTTTTGAGATTTCTCCAAGCATTCGATAATCATATTAGACTTTTTTAAATAAGGTAAAACGGCACAAAGATGACTTTTTTTGATATCTAAAGCGTAAGCAAAATCTAAAATTTGGTCATCTGTTAAAAACTGAGGTGCAAAATTGACTAAAATTAAAGTTTGAATTTTGAGCTCGTCATTAAAGGACTTTAATTTTTCAAGATCTAAAGAAACAGGAACATGTTGCAAATAATTCATCTCAATTTCTTGAGCAATTCCTTGTCTAAAATATTTTTGTTTTAATTCTTGAGGAACAAATTCTTGAAAAATTTTTTGCAATAATTTTGAAGGCATAACAGAAAACTTAATATGAAAAAACGCCAATTATACAATCTTTAAAAAAAAGTTATTCATTTTTTTATTAAAAAAAAGCTCTTGTTGCACTAAAAATAAATGTTATATTGAATAAAGCACTCT
>DNMA01000076.1:0-158 GCA_003489505.1 Legionellales bacterium
CAACCAGTAATTCTTCAATCAATGTCAATATTGTTTTGGCATGACTAGTCACACCTTCTTTTTCACGGGTATAGAGCTTATCACCTACTTTCAATGCATAAGAGGCTTTATCCGAAGCCGTATCAATTGCAAGCCAGACCATTAATCAATTCCAAAAA
>DNMA01000076.1:494-4636 GCA_003489505.1 Legionellales bacterium
ACTATTTTCCTCTATCTGGAATAAAAAATCAAAAAATCATGTCCTTCTCTATCAGACCTTCAGGTATATACTTTTTATATTTTTTTAAAATCAATGGCATACGCACCTCAAGTCTCAATACGACCGAAACCTGCATCAATTTCTTCATGAAAGTCATTTTCGATATGAAAGTAGCCTGGTTTCACTTGAGAGCAAGTAAATAGTAAACTTTTTGTTTAATAATTTGTTCTGCGATATCCTTCTAGTATCCCATCGCATTAATGGTGATAATACATTCCTTAATGGCCAAACTATTAAGCAATTCGGGAATAGTCGTGATTTCATTATTTTTTCTTGTCCTAATACAACACCATTAGCAGTTCTCCAGGCAATTACCATATGATTGTCACCATCGGTTGCTTTGAACACGGATTGAATCCAGCGTGTAAAGCAATTGGCAAATGGTGCACCCATCGATATTCTCAAACAATATATTAAGAAGCAAGCAACAATAAAATAATAAACGTTATCCATCTCCACCCAAACGCTCTTGCGCTCTGGATGGAAATTCCACTTACATTAAGGAAAGCTTAAATCGTGTATGTCATAATGAATTTATCAAGTTCGTCAAAACGAAGACTTTTGGGCTGGGAAAAAATACTAAAGTGTTTTTTTGA
This sequence comes from Legionellales bacterium, assembly GCA_003489505.1. Classification (GTDB taxonomy): domain Bacteria; phylum Pseudomonadota; class Gammaproteobacteria; order Legionellales; family Legionellaceae; genus UBA2653. Next base: position 1,151 of record DNMA01000076.1, read on the forward strand.
ATTGCAAAATAGATAGGCCTCAAGTTCGAGTGACATAGGTTCCAGTTTTAAAGGAGTGTCTGACCTAGTAGGCATGGAATTTTGGGATTCTAAAACTTGATGACGGGGATGTTGTATTGAATGAATTTTCTTCAACCATCCTGAGAATTCTAACATATCCATTTTCCTAACCAATTTATCATATTCATTTTCCAGTGCTTTTGTTGCTTTAAGATTTAATTTAGATAATCCGGCCGCACTCAAAATTTGATTCATCAGTGCTCGAGCAACTCGTCCATTTCCATCAACAAATGGATGAATTTCAATAATTTTATGATGTATATATGCAGCAAGTTCAAATGGCTCTAAAGATTGTTTAAAATTTGAGGCGTCTTTCATCAGTTGTTCCATTAATACAGGAATATCTGATGAATCTGCACCAAAAAAGGCAACAAATTGAAGTAATTTTCTAGCTTCAGTGCTCATCCTATTATCGCTTGAATTTTTTAGCCTCTTGGCCTCACAGAGTTTATTATAAATCTCTGGGTATTGAGTTTTCTTTTCTAATTTTGGCAAATTTTCAATATCTAGACATATGGTGCCTTTTTTTTCAAAATGCGACGGTTTTAAAACAAAGTATGCGCAATACTTTGCAACTTCGTTTACATCATGACTTGAAATTGAAGGATGTATATCAATAAGATGGTAAGCAATAAGCGTCAATTGTTCTTGTGGAACATGATTTTTATGTGCTATCAAAATTGCCTCTAAAATTTGCTCAACAACTGATTTGTCAGATAAAAAACGACGTTGAACTTGCCCAGGTATGGGCTGTAAAATCATGGCAGTTTGGCGAACTCCCCGATAAGCATTTTGAAGAAAATGGGCCCTAAGTGTTTCTCTAATTATATGTTTAAATAGTTCTTCATTCATAATATATTCCTATATTTCAATGATATGATTCATAAATAAACAAATTGTATCACATGTCGCTGTAAAATTTTAAAAAAATTATTTTATCTTACACATTCTCTGAAGCGACATTCACAACTTTTTGATCAATAAAATCAAAAACCTTTTGGGAGCATCGCGTCCAGGGTATAGACACCAAGCTTTGTTTAATTTCAGCCCCGTAGTCACGGGTAATTAAACGCGGATCACCAATAATTAACACTCCAGAGTCTTTTTCAGTACGTAATAGCCGACCTATGCCTTGCTTCAGGGCGATAATCGCTTGCGGTAATTGAATTTCAGCAAAAGGCTCCCTGCCCTGTTTTTTCATATACTTCATTTTTCCGACCATGAAAGGCTCGGAGACATTGGCAAATGGTAGTTTATCAATAGCCACACAAGATAAAGCTTCACCTTGAACATCGACCCCCTCCCAAAAGCTACCCGTTCCTAAAAGAACCGCTCGTCCATGCTGGCGAAAAGTATTGAGTAAGGCTGTTTTATCCTGACTTCCTTGCACCAATATTGGAAATTCATGGCTATAATCTGCAAGAAAACTTGCCGCCCACTGTAGGGCTTTATGGCTAGTGAATAAAATAAAGGTTCTACCGCCTAGACGTTGAATAACTGGCCAGATTTTTTCAATGAAAGATTGATGATAATGCGCATCAAAAACATCTGGCATACCTCTGGGAATATATAAAATAGATTGATTTTCCCAGTCATAGGGGCTATCCCAGGACTCCATTCGAGCATTTCCTAAACCCATGGCATCGGTAAACCAATGAAAATGAGAACCCGTTTTGAGTGTTGCAGAGGTAAATATTAAGGAGGCATTTAACGAGCACATTAAACTTTTAACTTCATCTGCAACATCAAAAGGTGACCACTGACACTTGGCATGTTTTTTTAAAGCTTGTAGCCATGCCACCCCTTTTTGGTCGACTTGTGCACATTTTTGTATGCTTTCGCATAGTTGTTTGAAACGCTCTTCCCAACGGGATTCATGCGTAACTGAGGTTTCTTTGAGACATCGGGATAAATCATCTAAAAGCTCTATCCAATGCTCGATGGGAATGAATCTCTGGGCAATGGCAGTATCCATTTCAATGGTTTCTGGTTTTTGCTGATATTCTAATAAAAAAGCTTCGATGGACTCTTCCATGGCTGCCAGTAATTTTTTAATCTGTTGATGGAGGGTTTTATCCAGCCAGGTTGCTGCATCAACTTCTTGCATGAGTCTTAAAATCTGCGCAGTAGAAAAACTTTGGCTATAAAATAATAATGCGGTTTCTGGAAGTTGATGTGCCTCATCAAAGATAAACACTTCAAAACTTGGCAACAAAGCCCCAAAACCTTCATTTTTTAAACGAGAATCAGCAAAGAATAAATGGTGATTGACCACCACCACGTCAGCTGCCATGGCTTTTTGCCGAATTTTATACATAAAACATTGGGATTGCATGGGACATTTGCTTGCTAGGCAATGCTCTGCATGCGCTGTCATTCCCTGCCATAAGGGAGCATCGGCAGGAACACCTCGCACTTCAGATTTTTCACCAATATCTAATTCGGGTAATTGCTCAAAAATTTTTACTATTTCACCAATGTACTGAGAGTCATGAGGATGATTTTGTTGGGCAACTTCTTCGATATGATAACGGCATAAATAATTATCTCGCCCTTTAAGATTCACTACAGTTCTTGCAATTCCTAAAATCGATAAAATTTTAGGAATATCATGATGAACCAATTGGTCTTGTAAAGTTTTGGTAGCTGTTGAAATTAAAATCTTTTTGCCACTGAGTAAGGCAGGAATTAAATAAGCAAAAGTTTTACCGGTTCCAGTGGCTGCCTCTGCCACCAGTGAAGTGTTATTATCAATCACCTCTTGAATGGCTTTTGCCATTGCCAGCTGTTGGCTTCGGGGATGAAAAGAGCTTAATTTTTTTGCCAAAATCCCTTGGGCACTAAAGATATCATCTAGATTGAAATTACTCACTGGGCCATTCTTTTTCTAGATACTGCAATTTATTCTCAACATTTTCCCAATCTTTTGCGTCTTGAGGGGCATCTTTTTTAACAGTAATATTGGGCCAAAGCTCTGAAAGTTCACGATTGAGTTCAAGAAATTGTTTTTGATCACCGACTAAATCATCTTCTGACAAGATAGCATTGACAGGACATTCTGGCTCACATAAGGCACAATCAATACATTCATCTGGATTGATGACAAGAAAATTAGGGCCTTCATAAAAACAATCAACTGGACAAACTTCGACACAATCAGAAAATTTACAACGAATACATTGTTCAGTCACTACAAATGCCATTTTGCACCTCATTCAAAAAAAATTTTAAAAAAATTATAACACTATCTAAAAAATTATGAAGTGAAAGTCTTGATGATTTTAATGGATATTTAAGAAGAGAAGAAATGGTGCCCAGGGCCGGAGTCGAACCGGCACGGGATTTTTGTCCCGAGGGATTTTAAGTCCCTTGCGTCTACCTGTTTCGCCACCTGGGCATAATATAAAGTCTGAAGGCTGAGGCCGG
>DNMA01000078.1:0-6862 GCA_003489505.1 Legionellales bacterium
TACGAATAGGATATTTTGCACATTCTAATGCCAAAGAGCGGCTCATTTGCTCTATACCCCCTTTACTCATTGCATAAAGACATTGATTGGTATGGGTAAATTTCCCAAAAATTGAACTCAGATGAATAATGCTTCCTTCGGTTTTTTGCAAAACCATCTTCTGAATCACTGCCTGAGAAAGCAACCAAGCCCCTTTTAAATTGATTTTCATTAAATCATCCCAGTCACTTGGGCTAAAAGAAAGCACAGGTTTTCGAATATTAAATCCGGCAGTGTTTAGTAGTACATCAATTTTATCTATTTTGGATAGCATCAGATGAATAGCGTCTACATCCACGACATCAACATAATAGGTTTGAGCATTTATTTTATTAGCCATGTCATCGAGTATGTCAGTTCGTCTTGCAGCCAAATGTAAATGCGCTCCTCGTTCATGAAATAAACGGGCTGCATGTGCGCCAATACCAGAAGATGCACCAACAATTAAAATATGTTTATCTTTTAAAGAAAATATATCATTCATCACAAGCTCCAAAATTAGCCTATTACAATCAGTAAAACACTTGGAGTCATCTCTGTCTAGCGCCAATAGATGATAGTGAATGAATCTCTCATCTATTCACAAAAAAACTACAACATGAGAAATACTTGCATATCAGATGAATCTCTCTATAATTTCCAAAAAATAAATAAGCCAAGGCTTAAGATGTCAAAAACTGCAATTGAATTAAATCGTAATATAAAAATTGCTTTTGATAAGCAATTTCCCCAATTTCTTGATAAAACTTTTGATAGACTCACCGAACAAGAAAAACAGCAAATTAAGGATTTTTTTCAACAAGCATTGATAGATGGTTTTACAGAAATGAAATCACTTGATAATACTTATAGTCTCACAAATTTTTATAAAGAACTTGCACTCATTTATCACCCCGATAAAATGAAATTTAATAAAGAATTATTAGGAAACATTCCTTTTCAAGCCTTATCAGAAGTATTTCAAAACTTAATTATTACTTCTCAATTCTCAAGTATTAGTATTAACCTTAACCAATTAGACCCATATGACTTTAATTGGCTAATAACCAATCAAATACTGCAATTCAATGAAAAGCAAATCAAAGAATTAAACTCCTACGCTTTGGGACGTTTTTTTATCACATTGAGAGCCATATTACTAAAATTCCCCTTTGGTGTTATTCAAGGACTTTTAGCTATACCCCTTGTATTAAATGGTTTATTAAGATTGTTCATCTTCAAAAGCGGTGTATTTAACTTCAATGATTTGACGGCAGAATATATTCAAATAGGGGTAGAGCAAAGAACGAAAAAGTATATGCCCAATATGCCCCATGCTTTCAACTTTGACTCACTGGAAGTAAATCACTTTATCAATATATGCTTAGAAATTAAGACTTTACATTTAGCTGAATCTGCTTCGCTCCCTCTTCAAGATAGCGTTAAAGCTTTTGAAATTTTTGAGCGGTTTATTGAGATGTATAACATTCCTGGCATTCTTCCCAAAAATAAATGGACTTTCGATTATGTTTATCCAATAAGTTTTGAGTATCTCGCTATCATCAATCACTTCAAATTATATTACCCCAATCCAGCATCTACGCATTTAAAGGGATATCTCGAATGCTTACTAGATAAGCATGGACATACAAAAGATGAAAAATTTGACTCACTGTATCCACAATTTAATATCACTGATATCTATAATTTTCTTACTTTAGGCTCCCCTGAAGATAAAAAATTGTTAGAAACACTGAAGAAAAAACATGAAGAAGACATTTTAAAGATTGAAATCGAAGCTATTCTTTTCGGTAAGTTTGAAGACCGACTTTATGCCTACGCTTCAAAATGGAAGGAATTCAAAGAAACATACGCCAAGATGTCTGATGCCAACAAAAAACAAGCCATCTCTGAAGGGCTAGGACTTGGGCTACTTATCTTTATTAATGAGAGTGTCTCGGCTGTTTATTATTTAATCAACAATGTTTTAGAAATTAGCGTTCAAGTCCTCAGCGCTATCTTGCTGACACTGATTTCTTTGCCTATCAAACTCGTAGAACTTTGCCAAAAAATATTTGAACCGCAATCGCAACAGCCCTATCAATTAGTTTGTATGCCCTATTAAGTCTCCTCTATCTAAGAGGAGACCTCTTTAAAAACAATTTAAATTAGCCATTTTTGCATATTTATCTCTTTTTATACCTAAAGACTAGTCTAAATAACCAATAAAAAAGCAAAAATGATTTGTGTTTTTTACATAATTTACTTGACGTACCAACAAATGCGCAATAAAATTGCTACCTCTATATTTTTAATAATTAAATTTACATTTTGAGGGTTATTCAATGCCAACAATTCGCGTAAAAGAAGGCGAAAATCCAGAATATGCATTACGCCGTTTTAAGCGTTCATGTGAAAAAGCAGGTTTGTTAACAGAACTACGTCGTCGTGAATTCTACGAAAAACCAACTGCAGAGCGTAAAAGAAAGCAAGCTGCAGCTGTTAAACGCTACCAAAAAAAATTAGCTCGTGAAACGATTTCTGCTAAATCATCAAAAATGAGAAGAAGACGTTCATGATTGAGAAAGCCAACATTCAACAGGATTTGCACCAAGCGATGCGCTCTGGTGACAAAGCAAAAGTTCAAACACTACGTTTAGTGTTGGCTGCCATCAAACAAGTTGAAGTCGATGAGCGTATCGAAGTCGATGCCCAAAAGCTTCTCGGCATTCTAAGCAAAATGGCAAAACAACGCCAAGAATCCATCGAGCAATATCATCGAGCCAATCGCCAAGACCTGGTTGACCAAGAAGTTTATGAACTTGAACTCATTCAAACTTACTTACCCCAACCATTGTCAGAATCTGAAATCATGCAAATGATTGAAAAAAGCATTCAAGAACTAGCTGCTAACAGTATTCGTGATATGGGCAAGGTGATGAATGCATTGCGTCCACAATTGACTGGACGAGCAGATCTCTCTAAAGTAAGTGAATTGATTAAGCAAAAACTTAGTTAAAATTCATGGCTGGTACAATTCCACAAGATTTTATTGATGAACTCATTCTCAGAACAGATATTGTTGAACTGGTAGATAGCTACATTCCATTAAAAAAAGCCGGAACTAACTTTACCTGTTGCTGTCCTTTTCATCAAGAAAAAACCCCCTCTTTCAATGTGATACCTCATAAACAATTTTTTTATTGTTTTGGTTGTGGCGTCAGTGGAAATGCCATTAAATTTTTAATGATGTTTTTACATCTTCCCTTTCCAGAGGCGGTAAAAAATATTGCCGATAAACTCGGTGTGCCATTGCCTACCGACCAACAAACTAATGAATTGAGCTTAAGCTCACAATTACAAGCCATCTTGAATCAAATTAATAACTTTTACATTAAAAGTTTATATCAAAGGCCTGCAATTGTGATCGACTATGTCAAAAAACGTCAACTTAATAAACAAGTCATTGATGAATTCCAATTAGGGTATGCACCACCTGATTGGCAAAATTTACAAAAAATATTCCCCCAATCGCTGAAGCTTTTAATTGAAGCGGGAATGATTATTCCTAAAGAGCAAAAAAATCGCTATTTTGACCGTTTTAGAAATCGCTTAATGTTCCCGCTGCACAATCGACAAGGCAAATTAATTGGTTTTGGTGGCCGGGTATTAGACGACCAACAAAAACCTAAATACATGAACTCTCCGGAAACAGTTTTGTTTCATAAGCAAAAAGAGTTGTATGGCCTATATCAGGTCATCAATAAAAATCCAAAACCTGAGTTTATTATTGTCGTCGAAGGTTATATGGATGTCATTAGCTTGTTCCAATATGGGTTACCTTATGCAGTTGCAACCATGGGAACGGCAAGTAGTCATTATCATCTCCAAACCCTTCATAAATATACTGATAATATTGTTTTTTGTTTTGATGGCGATGCTGCAGGTAGACAAGCCGCATGGCGGGCCTTAGAAAACGCGCTCCCCCTTTATAATCAAATGGCCAATATCAAATTCTTATTGCTACCTGATGCGCATGACCCCGATAGCTATATTCGTACATTTGGGGCAGATGCATTTAAAAATGAGATTTTAAATGCCCAAAGCCTTCATGCTTATTTTGCACATGAAATCTGTAAACAATTTGCTAAAAGTGGCACCCAAAAACTGATTCTAGAATTACAAAAATATTTGCAACATTTAGATGATGGTCCTGGTAAAGAACTTATTTATCAAGAAATTGCAAAATTAACGCGCTTAGAATCTTATCGTATAGCGCAGTGGGTCAACCAGCCCCATACTATACAAACTCAACAAGCGGTTAAAACGACCACACCGATGCGACTGGCTATGGCCTTACTGATTCAAAATCCACCCCTGCATCAACAAATTAATTCAGTATTAATTGAAGAAATTCAAACACTCTATCCTGAGCCGATGGGTATGCTTTTAAAGACCATTTTAAATTTCCCGGAAATCAAAACAGCCAGTCTTGTGGAGCACTTTCGAGACCACTATTATTTTGAAGCCTTTAATAAATTAGCGGTGTTTGAACATCAAATCCAAGAAAACCAACAAGCCTCGAGTCTTTCGCAAATCATTGAGTTTTTAATCAAACAATCCATGACTGATGCCATTGATGAGCTGATGCAAAGACTTAAAAAAGAAGGATTAGATGCCGAAGATAAAATTCGTCTTCAAGAGCTTTTACAAAAACGCCAAATCCAAAAAACCTAATTTTTTTTAAATTTTATACAATTTCTCTTGGAGATTTATACTTTACATACTAAAATCTATACAGCTAAAATGGTCCTTTTCTATTTATAATTTTTTTTACTTTTACATTGGCGTTCTATCCACGCCCGACTATAATTAGAAAAGTTATGTAATTAATTTTATTAAGCATAGAATTCTTATGAGCATAAACGAACAAGAACAGCAACGTTCCCAAATCACCAAAGTAATTAATTTAGGCCGCGAGCAAAACTATCTAACATATGCTCAAATTAATGATTTACTGCCTAACATTGTTGATACAGAACACTTTGATGTGATTATCAGCATGCTAGAAGGCATGAATATTAAAGTCTTTGAGGTTCCTCCCAGTGAAGACGAACTTGCCTTATTAGGTAACACCGAAGAGATTCCTGAAGACGTTGAAGAAGCAGCTATGGTTTTAGCTTCTGTTGATAAGGAAACTGGGCGTACCACTGACCCGGTTCGTATGTATATGCGTGAAATGGGTTCAGTAGAACTCTTGACGCGTGAAGGCGAAATTAAAATTGCCAAAAGAATCGAAGAAGGCACCATCCAAGTTCTTCGCTCTTTAGCTAGCTACCCTGAAACGATTGAAGTTCTTTTACAAGAATATGATAAAACTGGTACTGAAGAATTAAGATTAAGCGATATTATCTTAGGCTTTATGGATGAAGAAATTTCAGTAGGTTCTGAAGATGAATTATTTGTCGCTGGCGATGAGTTGCCTGAAGATATTGCAGAAGACCTTGAAGTAACCGAGGGTGACGATGGCAGTATTACAGAAGTTGATGATGGCCCCAATCCAGAACAAGCTAAAATTTATTTTGATGACTTAAGAGAAAAATTTGAAATTGCAACTCAAGCTTTAAACCAATATGGCAGAACACACGCTAAAACGGTTGAAGCATTTAATCTCATGGCGGAATCTTTTTTAAAGCTTAAATTAACTTCTCGCCAAGTTGATGTTCTGATGGACCATTTTCGAGAAATGCGTTTACAAATTCGTGATTACGAACGCTTAATCATGCGTTTATGTATTGAAAAAGCAAAAATGCCTCGAAAAGTTTTTATTGAAACTTTCCCAGGCCATGAATCTAACCGTGAATGGTTAGCCGATGTCAAAAAGAAATTTGCTAAACTTTTGGATATGCAAAAACTTGAACCGATGGAAGCAGATATTTTAAAGGTTCAAGATAAACTTATTCAATTTGAACGAAAAACGGGTTTAACCATCTCTGAAGTTCGCGATATTAACCGTGAAATGTCTATTGGTGAAGCAAAAGCAAGACGCGCTAAAAAAGAAATGGTTGAAGCGAATTTGCGCTTAGTGATCTCGATTGCAAAAAAATATACTAATCGTGGTTTACAGTTCCTAGACCTCATTCAAGAAGGTAATATCGGCTTGATGAAAGCGGTGGATAAATTTGAATACCGTCGTGGTTATAAATTCTCAACCTATGCCACCTGGTGGATTCGACAGGCTATCACTCGTTCGATTGCTGACCAAGCTCGTACTATCCGAATTCCAGTGCATATGATTGAAACCATTAATAAACTTAATCGTATTTCTCGACAAATTCTTCAAGAAACTGGACGTGAAGCCACACCTGAAGAATTAGCAGAAAAAATGGATTTGAGTGAAGATAAAATTCGCAAAGTTCTTAAAATTGCTAAAGAACCCATTTCGATGGAAACACCTGTCGGTGATGATGATGAGTCTCACTTAGGTGATTTCATTCAAGATGAGAATATGCAATCCCCTATTGATTCTGCCACTGCAGAAAGTCTAAGGGAAGCAACGCTTGAAATTCTTGAGACTTTAACACCTCGGGAAGCAAAAGTCTTACGTATGCGTTTTGGTATTGAGATGAATACCGATCATACCCTTGAAGAAGTCGGCAAACAGTTTGATGTGACGCGTGAACGTATTCGACAGATTGAAGCAAAAGCCCTAAGAAAGCTAAGACATCCTGCTCGTTCTGAGAAATTAAGAAGCTTCATCGAAACAGAAGAAATTTAAAAAAAATACTGGTAATCACGGACGATTACCTTTAAAATGCTTTCATTCGGGCCTATAGCTCAGTTG
>DNMA01000078.1:7233-7476 GCA_003489505.1 Legionellales bacterium
GTGGGCCCACCAATAAAATCAAGTAGTTACGAGTAGTTTAAAAAAATTTAAGCCCTCCAAGGGGCACTTAGAAATAACAAATAGCAACTCTTCACAATAGTATTCAACAAACATTGCGTCTTACGAACAAATCTAAAATGACTATAAAAATCCGAGCCACTGAAGAACGAGACTGGATAATCTTAAAAGAAACTCGTCTCGCTGCCTCGAGATAGATTAGATAGTTTTGAACCTGAAATTGTA
>DNMA01000052.1 GCA_003489505.1 Legionellales bacterium
CGGTGTTTGTCAAGATAGTTGTCGCATTAATAAGAGCTTTCGTTATTTAAGGTAATGGGTTAATTGAAACAGAGTTTATATAATCAAAATTCTTAATTTTGCCACTCCATCTTAATGGGTTTAGTTCCTTAGCTTTTTGATAGACCTGATCTCTTTTTTTCAAAATTTCTTTGTCCAAACCATGGTGTCTTTGAAAAGGAGTAACAAATTTAATTCCACTATGGTGATGTGTAAAATTATACCATTGAGTAAACGCCTCCAGCCAAGATCTAGCATGTGACAAGCACTCAAATGGTTTCTTAGGAAAAGCAGGACAGTATTTTACTGTTTTGAATAATGCTTCAGAAAAAGGATTGTCATTACTAGTAGCTGGTCTAGAGAAGGATTTGACAACCCCTAATTGTTTCATAGTAGCTAATAGATTGGCTCCTTTCATTGGTTTGCCATTGTCTGAATGCAATATTAACGAGTCTGGAGTCACTTTGTTGCGTTCGCAAATATACTTTAATTCAATAGCTGCCAATCTGTTATCTTGACGATCCTGAATGGTCCAACCAACAATAAATCTGCTGTAAATATCAACAAATAAATACAAATAGAAAAACTCACCTTTTACTAACGTAGGTAAAAAAGTAATGTCCCAACTATAAACTTGATTAGGTTGAGTGGCTGTTAATCTAGGACAAATTCTCGTTCGAGGCGCACGGGCTTTACCTCTGCGAGTATTCATTTTGAAAGCTCGTAAGATTCTATACATCGAGCTCTCGGAACATAAATATTGATTTCTATCCGCTAAAATAGGGACTATTTGACTGGGTGGTAGAGATGAAAATTCTGCTGTATTAACTAGGTTGATAATTGCTTCTTGCTCAAGTGTTGTAATTTTATTCGCAACTGACTTGGCGGCCCCTTTTCTTCTATCAGATAAATCCTGACGTTTTTTCCATCGTTGAAGAGTTCTTAAGGAAAGGCCTATTACTTTACATGCTTGCGATAATCGAGCACCATGTTGATGAGCCTCTTCTATTAAACCACTGATTTCTTGTTTTATATTTGAGTTAAGTTTTACTCCTCTGCCATAAATAAATCCCGGGCTTTTTTTTGAAGTAAAAGTAATGCTGCAGCCTCAGCTAATGCCTTATCCTTCTTCTCTAATTCTTTTGTTTTTAATTGTAATTGCTTGGCCAACTGTTGTTTTTCTGTCTTTAATTTTTTGTATTCTAATTCGCTCACTACTCCTTCATGAAGGATTTTTTTCATTTCCAGCTCCCAGGCATTCAATTCTTCTATGTATACGCCGTGTGTTCTACAGTATTTGGATTTTAATTCAAAATCAAGGTTTAAAGTATCTAAAAATGTTCTTATTTTGGGATTTGAGCGCAAATTGTTCTCATGACCACTGATTCGCTCGAACACTCTGATCCAACGATGAATCGTTCTTTTAGTTACTCCAGTTTCCTGAGAAATTCTTGTGATTGTTTCTGGTTCCTCTTTACAAAATACTCTTCTAATAACTTCTTCTTTAAAGCTAATTTCATAAGTCATAAACCTATTCCTGATTCTTACATGACGCGACATCTATGCTGACATAGAGGGAGTAATAAAATGTGACATTTCTAAAGAGTTTTAACAAATATTTTTTTCTGAACCACATTTTCCTGAAAACTATCCTATAATTTTAATCATAAGGTCTTTTTTTAAAACAAAGAGTCAATCATGAACGCAAGATATCGCAGTTGGGCTTTAATGGCACTCGTGATATTGAGTGCTAGCGGATGTATGTTGGATAGGGATGTGAACGATCAAGTTGAGTTTGCACCTAACTCTAAAGATTACAGTCCGGGTTTTACTGGTTTTTCAACAGGATATGGTGGTTATGGTGGGTACCTCAATGGTTATGGTCCGGCATTTTGGAACCCACGCTACTATTATTATACTGGGTACAATCAGGGATATGGCCCAGGAGATTAATCCTTGGCTCTAGAAACATATTCCCCAGTACGCGTATCGACTTTAACTAATTCTTCTGTTTGCACGAATAAGGGTACGCGAACAACAGCACCTGTTTCTAAAATTGCTGGTTTTCCACCGCCACCTGAGGTATCACCACGTACACCTGGGTCGGTTTCAGTAATTTTTAAAACAACAAAATTTGGTGGTGTCACATCCAAAGGTTGGTTGTTGTAAAGAGTCACTACACATAAATCTTGCTCTTTAATCCAGATTTTAGCGTTTTCTAATGCACTGGCATCAGCAGCATATTGTTCAAAAGTATCTGGAACCATAAAGTGCCATAATTCACCATCAAAATATAAATAAGTCATTTCAACGTCAGCAACGTCAGCAGTTGGGAAACTATCACCAGATTTTACTGTTCTTTCAATCACTCGACCTGTTTTTAAGTTACGCACTTTAAGACGAGTGAACGCTTGACCTTTACCGGGTTTAACAAACTCACATTCTAAAACGTTACAAGGGTCATTATCGACTAAGATTTTTTGACCTTTTTTTAAGTCATTACTACCAATTTCAGCCATTTTCTACTCCAAATATGTTATAGTGTTTCGCTTAGGAAAAATTTGTCACCAGCTTATCAATTATTTACAAAAAATGCGAGTATTAATGTCAAATTGGCAACGAGAATTAAGCAATGGCTTTGGAAATGTAGCAGATTTATTAGAATTTTTAGAAATTGATACATCACATGGCGCGCTTGATGCACAAAAACAATTTAAAACCAAAGTGCCTCAAGGTTTTGCAATGCGAATGCAAAAAAAATGCTTAGAAGATCCTTTACTTAAACAAGTGTTGGCCAGTTTTGATGAGCTGATTGAAGATGAATTATTTGTTGATGACCCATTACAAGAAAAACAATATAACCCTGTTCCTGGTTTAATTCATAAATATCCCCATCGAGTATTGCTGGTTTTATCAGGTGCTTGTGCAGTACATTGCCGTTACTGTTTTCGAAGACATTTTCCTTATCAAGAAAACAATCCCGGCAAACAAGGCTGGCAGGCGATTAAAGATTATTTATTAGAAAACCCTCAAGTCAGTGAACTTATCTTTAGTGGGGGTGATCCTTTAATTTTAAATAATGATTACTTTCAGAAATTTCTTGCATATATTCAAGATGTACCCTCCATTCAAACAATAAGAATTCACAGCCGAATTCCTATTGTATTGCCTAGTCGTATTGAACCAGACTGGTTAAAAATTTGGGATGATTTTTCCTGGAAAAAAGTGATGGTGGTGCATGCAAATCATCCACAAGAATTAGATGAGTCGGTGTATCAAGCGGTTCAATTATTGAAAAAAAATAATTGGTTGGTCTTGAATCAATCGGTCTTATTAAAAGATGTCAATAATGACCTTGAGGTTTTAGTCGACTTAAGTCAAAAGTTATTTTCCATGGGTATTCTACCTTATTATTTACATTTGCTTGACCCGGTCAAAGGTGCAAGTCATTTTCAACTTGAAAAACAAACAGCCTTAGAACTTTATGCGCGTTTGCAAGCCCATCTTCCGGGTTATTTGGTTCCCAAATTAGTTCAAGAAATCCCAGGTAAACTACATAAGACCCTTGTCAAATGATGAATACTTATTAATTTTAAAAGATTATGCTAACATCATTTTATCAGTCTTTTGTTTACTTAAGGATAAGTTATGACAATTACAAGCCTTTTTATTCTTGCGCTAGCGACTATAGTCTCCATTCAGTTAGATGTCCAAAAAAATGCATGGTTCATGGGGGCAGTGGTTTATGGTGTTATCGCCTTTTTTGGTTTTGACTGGTCTTGGAAATTTTCGATTGTATATTATTCTTTGATTGGTTTAGCTTACTTGTTGTCGATTGAAACCAGTTGGCAGAAGTGGGTCAGTCGCTTATTTTACAAAAATTTAGCTCATTTTATTCCTAAACTGTCACCCACCGAAGAACAAGCATTAAAATCAGGAGATGCTTGGTTAGAAGAGATGATTTTTACCGGTGACATTCAATGGGAAAATCTCAGTCAGGCACATACGGAGCTTAGCACCGAAGAGCAGCAATTTATTAATGAAGAAGTCGCCATTTTGTGTAGCCTATTAGATGACTGGCAAATTACTCGCTCTCAAGACCTGCCAACAGAGGCCTGGAATTATATTCGTGAGAATGGCTTTTTGGGTTTGGTTATCAGTAAAGAATATGGTGGCAAGGGTTTTTCTGCCCGTGCGCACTCAGATATTATTTTTAAAATTGCCAGTCGCTCACCAGCTGCAGCAGTCACTGTAATGGTACCCAATTCATTAGGACCCGGTGAATTATTGATGCATTATGGTACAGATGATCAAAAGAAATATTATTTACCCCGTTTAGCCCAAGGCCTTGAAATTCCCTGTTTTGCTTTAACAGAGCCAGAGGCAGGTAGTGATGCAACATCTATTCAATCTGAAGCGATTGTTTGTATGCACCAAGGCGAGTTAAGCGTCAAAATGGATTTGAATAAACGCTGGATTACATTAGCACCAATTGCCACTTTGATTGGTTTGGCTGTTAATTTAAAAGACCCAGAGCATCTCCTTGGTGGTGTTGGTCAAGAAGGAATTACCTGTATTTTAATTGAAAGGAATACACCTCATTTGGAAATAGGGCCAAGACACTTACCTGCCGGCCAAGCTTTTATGAATGGTACCATCAAAGGACATGATATTATTGTGCCTATTAAACAAGTCATTGGAGGCCAGGCGCAAGCTGGTAATGGATGGCATATGTTGGTGGAGTGTTTATCTATAGGACGTTCTATCTCATTACCTTCTTTGGCAACAGCATCTAGCGCAGTCGCTTATTTAACCGCAGGCGCTTTTGCTCGTTTACGTCGTCAGTTTAATACTGAAATTGTACACTTTGAGGGTATTCAAGAAAAATTAGCAGGAATTGCTGGTTTACAATATCTTATCAATGCCAATCGTTTGATGACCCTTGCAGCCGTTGATGCAGGAAAAAAACCTGCAGTGGTTTCTGCGATTGCCAAATATTTTAATACCGAATTAGGACGTATCGTGGTTAATGAAGCCATGGATGTTCATGGTGGACGCACGGTTGTTGATGGGCCTAGAAATTATTTATTACATCACTATGAAGCCATTCCCATCTCTATCACGGTCGAAGGTGCAAATATTATGTCTCGAAATTTATTAATTTTTGGACAAGGCTCCATGGTCTGTCATCCCTATGTTCGTGAAGAATTTTATGCCATCAGAAATCAAGATGAAAAAGTATTTCATGAAATTTTCTGGAAGCATGTCAATTATTCGATTCATGTCTTCTGTAAGGCCTTGGTATCGAGTTGGACAGGAGGCTTATTTCTAAAAGCATCTCGCTCAAGTCTTAAAAAGTCCCATTTTTTAAGATTATGTTTTTCATTTGCTTGGCTCGCTGATTTTTCTTTAGTTACTCTGGGTGGGCAATTAAAAAGAAAAGAGCGATTATCAGCAAGACTTGCAGATGCTTTTTCCTATTTATATCTTGCTTTAGCGGTATTTGCTGATCTGGAAAAAAGAAATTCAACGGATAAAGTTGTTGAGTTACAGGCGCAATGGGCCTTGCAATATTGTTATGCCAAAGCCCAAAAGGCATTGATAGACTTTATGAGAGAGTACCCCAGCCGTATCATAGGTTTATTCATGAAATTAGTGGTTGCACCTTTTGGTCAAACCTATCATATGCCAAATGATCAGCTGGAAAAAAATCTAGCATTAGAAATGTCAAAAGATAGCGAATATCGGGATTATTTAAGAAATAAAATTTATCTGTCAGGTGATGCAAGACAACCCGTTGATAGAATGGAGTTTGCGCTTCAACAATATTTGGATTTATTACCTGTTTATCAAAAATTAGAGGATATTCGAAAGTATAAATTTGACCAAATGGAAGCATATTTAAATGAACAAGTAGAAAAACGTGTTATCTTGGCTGCTGAAAAAGAAGCAATTTTAGCAGCAGAATCTGCTCGCTATGATTCTTTGCAAGTAGATGTTTTTCCATTTAATTTTCAAAAAAACACAGCTGATATGAGTGAAAATGAATTGATGCTTTAATTCATTGAGTAAAATATGGTTTTTTTGATAAAATAAAGGTATGAAGCAGTTGGGTTTTAAGTGAGTTGAGGAGATTAAATTGAATAAAACATCCCTAGATCAACAACGGGACGTCATGAGAAATGTTCTCCCTTTATTAACGGATGATGAAATTACA
This sequence comes from Legionellales bacterium, assembly GCA_003489505.1. Lineage (GTDB taxonomy): Bacteria > Pseudomonadota > Gammaproteobacteria > Legionellales > Legionellaceae > UBA2653. The sequence continues at coordinate 6,236 of DNMA01000052.1, forward strand.
ACATGGTTGATTGAAAAGCTAAAGGATAAAAAATACAGTTCAGATATTATTGAAAATTTGGAAGTGATACGTTCTACCTATGAAACAAATAAGAGAAATTTTGAACAAGATATCCAAAAAGGAGCGGTTTCGAAGTTACCACCATCAGATCCTTATGCGGCGAGTAAATTTGTGTTTGAAAAAGCGATTACCCAGCCAATGGGAGACGTTAATTTTGGTACAGTCTTTGATGAAAACGATAAAATCAAAGGCTTTCAAATCACAATTGATGGCCAGCCCCTTGAGATTTGGTGTGAAAAAAACGGGGTCAATCCCAATGATTATTTTTTAGTATTACAAATTTATTTCGAAGATACCTTACGAAACATGGATATCAGCATGGAAAATGGATACTTTGTAAAACTTCCTGATGGTATTCGCTTAGACTCAAATACAGTTTTTTCTGATCTGCAAAATCAATCTAAACATAAAAAACTCGCTTCGGAACTCCAATCTAAAGAATTCTTACAAGATGGGAAGCAATTGAGTTTTGCTAGGACGATTGCATCGGTAGAACCAAAACAAAAACAAATTGAACAACCTAGCGCTGGGCCAACAGGAGCTTAGTTTTTTGCCATGCGGAAGGTGTGCCAATGTCTTGCCAAAGGCCTTGGTATATCTCCCCTGTTAATTGCCCAGCTTGAGCTTGAGTAAAAAGCCAATTTCGAATGCTATATCTTCCTTTAGGTAAATCTTGTAATGCTGCTAATTGGTAAAAACCAATGCCAGAAAAAATCAAGTCTTTTGAATGAACATGAATTTGATGGGTTTGGGGGTCTAGGCCAAAATTACCTGGTGGAAGATCTTTTTGAGTTGGGATTAATACCAAATGAGCATGAGCATTAGGGGATAATTCAAAATTGGGATTGGCTTGGTAGTCGGTATAAATGTCTGCATTGATGGTGAGTAATACCTCATGTTTTGGATGCAAACATTCTTTTAAAAAGGCTAGCGTCCCGCCTGTTTCAAGAGCGCCTGGTGGCTCTGGAAGATATTCAATATGTAAACCAAAACTTTGCCCATTACCAAAATATTGGCGGATTTTATAACCTAAATACGCATGATTGATAATAATATGTTCAATACCACAGGCTTTTAGGTTTTGGATGTGGAAAGCAAGTAAAGGCTCATTCCCTACCATTAGCATGGGTTTGGGGGTGTCTTTAGTATAGGGCATGAGGCGTTCCCCTCGCCCTGCAGCAAAAATGAGCGCAGTTTTAATCATCTTTTGCAGCTTTTTTTAGAAATACAGGTTCAACAGACTCTTTCATAAACTGATAAAAGTCTTTAAATTGCGGTAAAGCTTCTAGAGCTTGAAGAGTATAATTCCACACACGGGGTAAGTCATCCAAAAAACCAGGCTTGTGATCGCGATAATAAATTCTTGCGAAAATCCCTAAAACTTTAATATGTCGTTGTAAGCCACAAATTTGGAACTCATTCCAAAATGATTCTATTTGTTCTGCTTGGCCTAATTGTTCCAGAAAATATTGGCAGTATTTTTTTTGTAAATTTGGATCCCAGACAATATAGCAGTCTTTGAGCAATGAAACGACATCATATGCTCTAGGACCATACATCGCATCTTGAAAATCAATTACGCCAAGTAATTGATTTGGCATCACCATTAAGTTTCTAGAATGATAGTCGCGATGAATGAGTGTTTGTGGAAATGATTCAATAGTTTCTAATAACTTTTTAAAGGTCTCTTGAATAAGCTTTTGACTAGACTCATCCAATTGCATTTCTAAATGAGTTTCTAAAAACCAATCGATAAAAAGTTGTACTTCTGTTGACATGTGTTGGTAGTTAAAAGCCGGTAGACTTTTTTTAATATCAATTTGTAGTGCATTTTTTTGTAAAGTCGCTAAGGTATCAAGAGCTGAGCGATAAAATACATCAACATTTTCAGCATTGAGAATATCAAGCAATTGAATTTCACCTAAATCTTCTAATAATAGATATCCATTTTGGTGATTTATATGATAGATTTTGGGGACGCGCACTTGTAAGGATTCCAGTAGTTTCCCGACATAAATAAACTGATCGGTTTTTTCTGCAGCATTTTTTGCATCCATCAAAATCAGTTGAGTAGGGGGTAGATTTGGAAATTCTCCCAGTACACGATAATATTTTCGTAAGCTTGCATCACCTTTTAAAGGTTCGATATGATGAACATGCAGATGACAATCGTTAGTTAACCATTGATGGAGTAGGTCTTGATGATTAAGCATGCTATAATCCTTGCGAAAAATATTCATTTCATTAAAAAACAATATTATATCCTAATAGGAATGATGTGATAATAATAAAGCAACATAAAAAATTAATTATTTTTAGCATAGTAATTTTCTTTTTACTCTATGCAGTGTCTTGGGCTTCAAAATATGAAGCTGAGCCTGTTGCTGCATGTATATCTCCAGCATTACAAGCAAAATTTAGTCAATTAAATATGAGTTCTTTTGAGATATCTCAAAGATTATCCTGGAATGTGGCTGCGGGAACTTGTTGTAATGGTTTTTTTAGCCCTGAGCCCCTGGAAGAAACCCTGCCGCCTGATCAAATTAAATTAAAAGCTGACCAAGTGGAGTTAACGGAGGGTGGATGTTCACGGTTACAAGGCAATATCTCTGTCCAGCAAAATCAACATTTGCTGCAGGCCAATACAGCTTATATCCATCGTAATGCCAAAACAGGACAAATTGAAAGAATTGAGCTTTTAGATCATATTCAGATTCGAGAACCTGGGAAAAAAATTGTAGCCGATTATGCTATTTATGACCCCATTCATGAAAAAGGGGTTGCTTGGAATGGTGCATATAAAATTGATTTAAATCGAGCGCACTCCATTTTACCGGGATGGGGGCAGGCCAAAAAAATTCAAAGAACCTCTGAAGGTTTTATTTATTTAGATGATGCAAGTTTTTCGACTTGCTCTCCCTTATCGACATCCTGGAGGATTGTAGCTAAAAAATTAGAACTGAATCCGAAAACCCAAAAAGGCATTGCAAAACATACCACTTTTCGGGTATTCGATAAGCCTGTGATGTATCTACCTTACTTAAGCTTTCCTATTTCTGGAAAAAGACAATCCGGGTTTTTAACCCCAACAATTGGTTTTACCAATATTGGTGGTTATAACATTTCTATGCCTTATTATTGGAATATTGCACCAAACTATGATGCCACCATCGTCCCACAAATTTACACTTTACGTGGCTTAATGATGGGTAGTGAATTTCGCTACTTATTACCCGGCACATCTGGACAAATGATGGGTAGTTTTTTACCTAATGACCAAATGTTTGCAAAATTTTTAACTTCAAATGAAGCGCTTTATCCTCAATTAGCAAATTTATCAAAAAATCGTTGGTCGTTTATCTGGCGAAATCAATCTGAATTACCCTTGGGTGTGGGGATGAATGTTGATTATCAAAAAGTATCAGATGATTACTATTTTCAGGATTTTAGTAATAATCTATCCGTGATGACCCAAAACCAAATTTTAAGACAAGGTGAGCTGAATTATCAAACCGAACATTGGTATTTGCGCGGCATGCTTCAAAGTTATCAAACCTTACAGCCAATTAACCAATCTTTTGTTACGCAATTGTATGCCAGACAGCCGCAGATTATGGCTCAAGGTCAATATGACCATGTCTTAGGCGGTGATTTCAACATGAATTTACAATATGACCAATTTCAGTGGATTGGCGCTCAATTAGCACCCCAAGGGCCGCGGTTTCATTTGAATCCTAATTATACTTATCCAATTAAGACCAGTTGGGGTTATGTAAAACCAGGAATTGAAATTTTAAATAATTTTTATCAGTTGGATAATGTATTACCTTATGGAAGCAGTCATTATTCGGTTGCGATTCCTCGTTATAGCATGGATTCAGGTTTGTATTTTGATAAATATGCTTCTGTATTTGGTAATATTTGGCAACAGACGGTAGAGCCGAGATTGTATTATTTGTATGTTCCCTATCAAAACCAAACACAAGTGCCAGCTTTTGAATCTGCCTATATGATTTTTAATACTGACCAAGTCTTTCGTTCTAATCGTTTTTCAGGCTTTGATAGAATTGGAGATACCAACCAGTTATCTTATTCCTTGACCTCTAGATGGATAAATCCCAATACAGGATTAGAAAAAGTAGCTTTAACTGTTGGTCAAATTGGTTATTTTCAGCCAAGAAAATTAGGCCTTTGTTATTCAGCAGATGGTCAAAATTGTGTGGATAATCCGATTTCATTGGGATACCTATCGCCTAATTCATCTTTTTCACCGGTTGCTTCACGTCTTGTTTATACGTTAACGCCCAATGTATCTGTGATTGGGAATTATTCTTATGATGGCTATACCAATAGTACCAATAATGGTGATATCAATGTTCATTTCCAACCGGCACCAGAAAAAATTATTCATTTAGGTTATAGTTTCTTAGTCAATGGTAACGTGATATCGGGTTTAAATGCCCCCCTAGATCAGCAGGCGTTAAATCAGGTATCTGCCGGATATGCTTGGCCTTTGACTGAAAAATGGAGTACGCTTGCTATTTATAGTTACAATATTAGTAATAGTTATGAAATGTTAAGCTTTGGTGGAATTCAATATGATAGTTGTTGTTGGGCGTTTCGTTTTATGGGGGGGCGAGTTTTCCAAAGTTTAGAGCCGCAAACGCTTACACCACAATATAATAATAATATTTATTTTCAAGTACTCCTAAAAGGTATTGGTTCTGCAGCAAATAGTGATCCTGCAGCAACTATTCAAACTTATTTGCCAGGGTTGTATAATATTTTTAAACATTAAATTCAATAGAGGTTCTAAATAATGAAGAGGTTTAATTTATTCGTGTCTTGTTTGTTGTGGAGCTCTATTGGTTTAACACAACCTTTAGATGCTGCTGTTGCCGAAGTCAATGATACGATTATTACTAAAAGTGAATTAGACAAACATTTTAAAGATACCAAATTACAATTAATGGCAACTCATCAAGCGATGCCAAATGACGACGTATTAAGAAAAAAAGTTCTTGAACATTTAATTGATGTATATCTTCAGCTTCAAGTTGCTAAAAATAACAATATTGCTTTAGATGACGATGAGCTAGATGATATTATGCGTAATATTGCAATCCAAAATAAATTAACCATGGATCAATTGAAGGAAGAGTTAGTCAAGCACGGAATGAATTGGGATTCTTATCGTGAAAATTTAAAAAAAGAAGTCCTTTTAACTCGAACCCAACAACAAGCAGTCGGACGAGAAGTTCATGTATCTGACAGACAAGTTGAGGATTATTTAGCTGATGCAATTGATGATGAAATCAATCAAAAAATATTTCATCTTCAAAACATCGTAGTGCCTGTTTCAGAAACCCCCTCTGCACAAGAAGTTGCTGATGCAAAAAATAAAGCTTTAAAATTATTAGATTTGGTGAAAAAAGGGCAAGACTTTAGTCAATTAGCTATTACTGAGTCGAGTGATGAATATGCACTAGATGGTGGGGATTTAGGTGAAAGACATCTAGCAGAATTACCTGATATTTTTGCTAATGTGGTCGTCAAAATGCAAGCCAACCAAGTTCAAGGGCCAATTCGAACGCCTAATGGCTGGCAGTTAATTAAATTGGTGGGTGTCAATGAAGATGCTTTACATCATCAAATTACTAAAACTCATGTGAAACATATTTTAATTAAACCTGGTCCACAAATGACAGAAGTTGAAGCCGAGCGTTTTATCAATAATCTTTCCAGACAGATTAAATCAGGTAAATCATTTGATATTTTAGCCAAACAATATTCTGTAGATGCAGCCACTGCCATTAAAGGTGGTGATATGGGATGGGTGGTCTCGAATGAATTAGTGCCCCAATTTGCCGAAGTGATGGAGAAATTAAAAATTGGACAAATCAGTGAGCCTGTAAAATCACCATTTGGTTGGCACATTATCCAAGTAGTTGAGCGAAAAGTTGAAGATGATTCAAAAGCCTATCAAAGGCAAAAAGTTCGTGCCATGTTGCAACAGAAAAAATTTCAACAAGCGGTACAAGTTTGGCAACAGCATCTAAGAGCCCAAGCTTTTATCAATGTAATCGATAAAAGTTTAGCCTAATGAACAAACCTATTCTAGTGACAACGGGTGAGCCGGCAGGGATTGGGCCAGATATTTGTATTATGGTTGCAAAACATATGGATAATCTGGTCTTTGTCGGTGATACGTCTGTACTTCAGGCTCGCGCAAAACTACTTGGAGAAACATTAGAGTTCTTAAACTATGAACCCAATTGTTTAGTCAAGGCAGGACAAATGATGGTTTATCATATTCCATGCCAAGAAACAGTAATACCCGGTACTTTAAATCCTAAAAATGCCAAAGCTGTTTTAGAGATGTTAGAGTGGTCTTGTTTAAAGGTTTTGCAAGGTGAGTTTTGCGCTCTGGTGACCGCCCCTGTGAATAAAGCACAAGTTCAACATGCTGATTCGAATTTTTTGGGTCACACTGAATATTTCCAAAAATTATGTCACTCTCCTCAAGTGGTGATGATGTTATCGGATGAACATTTTCGAGTTGCATTAATCACAACCCATATTCCATTAAAAGACGTTGCAAAGTCGATTACTCAAGAACGTATTATTTCAGTTGTTCAAACCATTCACCAAGGCTTGGAAAAAGACTGGGGACTTAAACAACCCAAAATCGCTATTGCAGGTCTTAATCCTCATGCTGGAGAAGATGGTGCTTTAGGCCGAGAGGAAATAGAAGTGATTATGCCAGCTGTAGACATCTTGAAACAACAAGGTATTGATATTCATGGTCCCTTATCAGCAGATACCATGTTTTTACATAAAGACTACGATGTGTTTGTAGCGATGTATCATGATCAGGGTTTAAGTGTTTTAAAATATGCAACCTTTGGAAAAGCAGCCAACATTAGTATGGGGTTACCTATTATAAGAACATCTGTTGACCATGGAACAGCACTAGATTTAGCGGGTAGTCATTTGGCCAAACCTGATAGTATGATGACTGCGATTAATATGGCAAAAATGATTGCCTCACATCGAGGAGCATAAAAATGAATCTGACTTTAATTGCAGCTGTCGATAAAAATTATGGTATTGGTTATCAAGGTCAATTGCTTTGGCACCTCCCGGCAGACATGGCTTTTTTTAGGAAGAAAACATTAGGACACATGGTTTTAATGGGAAGAAAAACCTTTGACTCAATTGGCAGACCATTAAAAGATAGGGAAAATATGGTTATCACTCATCAACCCATAGAAATTCCTGGTGTAAAGATTGTTCATCACTTAGAAGAGTTGGCGAATCAACAAGAAGAAGTCATGGTATTAGGAGGGGGTGAAATATATCAACTTTGTTTACCCTACGCTAAGCGTATTATCTTAACAGAAGTAGATGCTCAATTAACTGCTGATGCATTCTTTCCTAAATTTGATAAAAACCAATTTCAGTGTGTATCAGAAGACTATTATCCGGCTGATGAAAAAAATATCTATAATATGTCATTCAAAGAGTATATCCGTAACGCCAATGAATCAGTCTATTCCTAAATAGCAAATTGCATAATCATTGCCTCATGAAATCTAATCTGTGGAAATTTTTAAAACCAATCATTTTTAATGAGAAACAAAATATACGGAAGAATAAAATGAAAGGTTGATTGGACTGATTAGATTTTTGTTTAGAATGTCTATTTACCCAATGCATGTAAAACATTATCAAAAGATAAGGATGATATTATTGAATATCATCCTATAAGAATGCAAAAAAAGAACAATATAAAACATATCGATCAAAAAGAATATTATATGGTTTTGAACTGCCAGAAAAATAAGAAAAGGTGAAAAAAAATCATTTTTTTTGAAAAATAGTGTTGACAATAAAGTGAGAAAGAGTAGAATGCACATCACCAAGTGAGTGGT
>DNMA01000170.1 GCA_003489505.1 Legionellales bacterium
GGCTTTGAATGTTAATGATACCCAATTTATTCCTCTTAATTTGAAATGTTATATCAGTTCAGGATAAAACATTAAAACCGGCAATCATCATTGTCGCTTAATAGCCAAGCATTAAGATGATGTCCTGCTTCAAATAATGGCATTTGAAACTCAGCATCGAAGATAATCTCCAGGAAAAAATGAGTATACTATCTCTTTAGGAAAACCTTTTGCGACAAAACCGCATCTAGACCAACAACACCTTTATCCTATGCAAATCAGTCAGGAAATGAAAAGCTGAGATCTTAACGCTTACAAATAATATAATCAAAACCTTCGCAATCACTTCCAAAACATAAGTAGCCTCCACCGATTTGCTTGGTGGCGTAATGAGACCCCTTGCGATAAGATTTGACGACTTCATAGCCTTGATAGCGACAAAATGCGTAAGCCGCCTTTTTGCCACAACCTTTTTGACCATCATAACACCATGACAATGGATAAAGGTTCCAGCGAGGTTTAGGAAAGAGTTTATCTGTGTAGTCATGCAAAGGTGGTCTGACATACTTTCGATGACCAATACATTCAATCCATGAGAATCCTGAGCATTTCCAGCCCTTGCATTGATTTTTGCCATCTAGAAAATGGGTTAAGCCCAGATTGGGTTCAAAACGAAAACGATTGGCATGATGATAACCTAAGGCATGACAATAAGAATCAGCAATCACTTTTCCACAACAAGATTTATCCTCATTGCAGTAATCAAGCCTTTCACCAGCACGCATAGGATGCCAATAGATTCTTTTAACAGTTGCGGTTTTAATGCTCGAGGAAAAAGAAAAAGCCAAAGGAGAAACCAATAAAAATATCCATATCAAACAGCGCATAAATCATCCTTTTTAAAATTCTTCGATTATATTAACTTAGAGCCATATTTAAAATCAATCTGACTTTGTGGGAATAGCTCCCTGAGTCCGCGTAATAACTGAGATGAAGGCTCCACGCGCCAATCTTGACTCAGTTTTAAATCTACAGCAAATTCATCGTTTTGATAAGAAATAATCACTGGACACTTTCCAGCATTGAGTTCTAAGAGTGTTTTTAAATCCTCAAACTGAGCCTCTTGCTCCTTGCCCATTGGGATGCTTAGGCTTTGTGCATAAAGCACTCTCGCCTCTTCTTGGGATAAAATCTTTTGTACAGATGTTCTGGGTTGCTGACGAACAGGGTCCATACTCACTTCTGCCTCAACAAAAATGAGATCGCCAGGCGTAAATCGGGTCATTTCTTCTGGCAAACGCTCAGGAAAAGCAACCATTTCAATGAATAAATCACCTTGAGTCAATCCAATAATAACAATTTGTTTGCCACGTTTAGTCAGCATTTTTCGCCATTCAGAAACCATGCCACATACGCGAATGACTTTCATTTGAGCTAAATTTAAATTCAATAAAGAGACGCAAATATCTTTGAATTCCTGCACAATTTCATCAGAAGGATGACCTGATATATACCAACCTAAGGTCTCCTTTTCAGCTTGTAGGATTTGTTGAAGAGCCCAAGGGAGCACCGTATCCGGGTCTATCACCTCTTCCTCATCATCAAAAAATGAAAATAAATCATGTTGCCCATGCTGAAGATTTTGCCAGTTTTTAGCACCTAATTTCATCGCGTCTTCAAGCGTATCCCATAAATATGCGCGATGGCTGGCAATACTATCGAGCGTGCCACTTTTTATCAATGCCTCAAATACTCTTTTATTAATTTTTCTTAAATCTAAACGCTGACACATATCACGAAGGCTTAGATAAAAACCATTGGCTCTGCGTTCTTCAACAATTAAATCAACAGCAGCTTCTCCAATGCCTTTAATCGCGCCCAATCCATAATTGATATCGGTATCATTTAATACCTGAAATTGATAAACACCTTGCTCAATACTCGGCTTGATGACTTGTAGCTTCATTCGCCGACACTCTTTGAGCATGTGGACGACCTTATCAGTATTATCCATATCAGATGATAAAACCGCAGCCATGAAAGCTGCTGAATAATGACATTTTAACCATGCGGTTTGGTATGATACAAAAGCGTAGGCTGCTGAGTGCGATTTATTGAAACCATAGCCTGCAAACTTTTCCATCAAGTCAAAAATTTGTGAAGAAACCTCTGTATCCACCCCTCGCGCTTGGGCACCTTCTAAAAATATTGAACGCTGCTTTGCCATTTCCTCAGGTTTTTTCTTACCCATCGCTCGACGCAATAAGTCCGCAGCCCCTAAGGTGTAATTAGCAAGTACCTGAGCGATTTGCATCACTTGTTCTTGGTATAAAATGACTCCATAAGTTGGCTTTAATATAGGCTCTAAATCGGGATGAGGATACACAATCGGTGCTCTACCCTGCTTTCTGTCAATAAAATCATCGACCATCCCTGATTGCAAAGGACCAGGTCGAAATAATGCAACCAATGCAACAATATCTTCAAAGCAGTCTGGTTTTAAACGTTTAATTAACTCCTGCATCCCACGAGATTCTAACTGAAATACTGCAGTTGTCTGCCCACTTTGCAATAAAGTAAAAGTATCTTTGTCATCTAAAGGGATATGATTGATATCAATACTGACATCAGGATTGAGTTTTTTAATTTCTTTTAAAGCATCATTGATGATGGTGAGTGTTCGAAGACCTAAAAAGTCGAATTTCACAAGACCTGCCGCTTCCACGTCATCTTTATCAAACTGACTGACTTTTTGACTAGAGCCTTCTTCACAATACACCGCTGTAAAATCAGTGAGTTTTGAAGGGGCGATGACAACACCACCTGCGTGTTTACCAGCATTTCGGGTGATGCCCTCTAATTTTTGCGCTAAATCTAATAAGTCTTTAACATCTTCTTCATCTTGGTAACGTTTGAGTAATTCGGGTTCTTGGGATAGTGCATTGGCTAGAGTCATGCCAATTTCAAAAGGGATTAATTTAGCGATTTTATCCACAAAACCATAAGGATGCCCCAGTACTCGTCCGACATCGCGCACCACAGCTTTGGCCGCCATCGTACCAAAAGTAATAATTTGGGCAACACTATCGCGTCCATAGCGTCTGGCTACATAATCAATGACTCTATCGCGACCGATCATACAAAAGTCAACATCAAAGTCTGGCATGGATACACGTTCAGGATTTAAGAAACGCTCAAAGAGTAAATCATAGGCTAATGGGTCTAGATCTGTAATTCCTAAAGCATATGCAACTAATGAACCCGCACCCGAACCCCGACCAGGGCCCACCGGAACACCATTGTCTTTAGCCCACTGAATAAAATCTGCAACAATTAAGAAGTAACCTGGGAACCCCATATTGATGATCACGTCTAATTCATGTTTTAAACGTTGTTGATAGGTCTCCTGGTCAATATTTTGGGGTAAAAATTGAAAGCGCTTTTCTAATCCATGGATTGAACAAGTTCTTAAGTATTCATCAACTGGCTCACCTTGGGGTGTGGGGAAATTCGGTAAAAAACTTTTACCCAAGGTCAAATCTAAATTACAGCGCTTTGCAATTTCTACAGTATTTTGAAGTGCTTGGGGTAGGTCTTTAAAGAGGTCCTGCATCTCCTGGGCAGATTTACAATATTGTGCAGGTGTAAAATCTTTAGGTCGATTGGGGTCTGCTAAGACTCGGCCTTGATGAATACAAACTCTTGCTTCATGTGCATCAAAATCACTTTGCTCAAGAAAACAAACTGCATTGGTTGCCACCAATGGCAATTGCAGCTCATCGGCTATTTTAATGAGATTTTGGTTATATTTGTTCTCGTCAGGATGACCGACTCTTTGAATTTCCAAATAAAAACGATTGGGAAATATTTGCATCCATTCTTGGCAAGTGGATTTTGCTAAATCGAGTTTATCTTGTAAAAGCAAAGCACCAATATCGCCTTGTCTGGCACCTGATAAGACGATTAATCCCTCATGATGCTTTTGCAGCCATGACCAATGAATTCTAACCGTTCCATGATGCTGACCCTGTTCATAACCCATAGAAATGAGTTCTGTTAAATGACGATATCCGGTAAGATTTTGACAGAGTAAAATCGCTGAATACAAAAGAGGGTCTTCTGGACTTTTTTGAAGTGCAATTTCACAGGCAATAATCGGTTTGACACCATGTGAAATGGCTTCTCGGTAAAACTTCACCACTGCAAAAAGATTCATGCAATCTGTGAGTGCGGCGGCTGGAATGCCCCCTTCACTTAATTTTTTCATTAATTCATCAATTCGAAGCATACCAAATTTTAAAGAAAATTCAGTATGTAAACGAAGATGTACAAATGATGGTGATGACATAAAATCTGGCAGGCTTTTAAAATTTAAAAATAGTGTAACATATTCATAAATTAATGAAAGCCAAGCCCTGCCCTGCGACTTGGATGTGCTTGCATCAATTTTTCTAAAACAATTTTTTTCACCTGTTTTTCATCATATCTTTCTGTCACGCCAACCCCTAGGCCACTGACTGCAAATTGATATCCGGGATGCTCGGGGTGATTTCGGATACAATGTAAAATTAATTGGTAAAAACATTTTTGTATTGCTTTGGGTTCATGGATAAAAATTGCTCCCGACTCAATTAAAATTAAAGAAAAGATATGGTCTGATACTTCTTGCAAAATAGGACTTTGGTATTCTTTAAAAAAATGCATAATTGACGCCCCCCTATCACCGCTCAAATGCATTTCATAGAGATGATGCAAACGAATCATTTGTCGGTAATGAAGATTTGAATCCCCTGATAGTCCTAAACACTGGTAAAAGATGAAATTTTTTAATTGATTTCTTAAAAGATTATCGAGTGAATGATTCATCTTTTTAGGAATTTCTAAATGATGGATTTGATAATCTTCATAATTGATTGAACAAATATTCCAATAGACTTGATTATTCAAAAATAAATAATCTTCTAAAGCATAAGAAAAACTCAAAGAAGAAAAAACTTGAGGAGACAAAGGCTTATCAAATAAGGGAGATCGAGAAGTGTGATTGAAATAAATATGTGTTGGATATTCAAACAAGTGTCTTAAGTCCTCTAAAAAAACATCGCGTTCGAGACTTTTACAATGATAGACTCGAACCGTGAAAGCCCTTTCATGTCGAATAAGCTCAATTGTAGAATATGCGCTCAATGCACTTTGTACAATTGCAAGCTTTCTTTGGCCTTTTACACTATGTTGAATCCATTGACGCAAACTACTCATATCTTCAATCAATGATATTTTGTGATCGATTACAGCAAGATACTCTTTTATCATTTCAGGGTTAATTAAATAACCTAAAGACTCATCATGAACAGGAGCTGAAAAGAAAAAATTAAATATCCTTGGAATGATACTTTGCTCCGAAGCAATCGATTGACCATATTTTTTTAAAATAGGATGAAGTTCTAAAAAAACACGAATAGGTATTTGTCCATTTAAAAGACCCAATAAATACAAAGGATTGACGCTAAAGAAAGTCCTTGTTAACGGTTTCCTGATAAGCCTTAGAGTTTTTAATCAATTGAAAAACCGCTAAGAAATGTTCGAATCGCATGAAGTCTCCCTAAAAGATATGAGATGAGCCCTCCCTTGAATGCTCAAAGTGAGGCTGATGATAGAGAAGATGATGTCGATTGTTGTTGATGAAGTTGAATGAGTACTTGATAATCTTGATGTAGTTTTTCAACAACCACCTTTAATTCTTCTAAATCAGCAACATTTTTGGCAAATAACTTTGAGTTAAGTTCCAAGTTTGGTAAAAAATCTTCTTTAAATTCTTTTTCTAATTGTTCCAACCAGGTAAAAGGATCATCAAACGGGGTAGCAGGAAATTGATGCTCAAAGACTTTCTTCAAAAAGTCCATTGAAGCTTTAACAGCTCGAAACTCTTCATTTGACCCCCCTTTATCAGGATGCACTACCAATATTTTTTTCTTAAAGGCCGCTTTCACTTCATCATAAGTAACAAAATCACCAATTGTTTTGCTCATTCCAAGCTTTAGTATATGGCTAAGATATAATTCATTAACTTGTATACTTGCAAAAGTTACGACTTGTGTCACAGGTGCATCAGTAATGTTGTGAGCCTCTGGTTCAACTGTTCTCCATACACTTAAATCTTCTGATAGTGTATCTGGTTCTTCCTGTTGAAAAAATCCCAATAAAGAAACAAATGAACTCCAGATTGATGAATGGCTTCCATCAACGTGCTCTTGGGGTTGAAAGGGATTGGAAAATTTTTTAAATAATTTCATAATAATTAGATTAAAAGCGTAGTTTTCAATATTAAATAATTGATAAATAAGACGAG
>DNMA01000177.1 GCA_003489505.1 Legionellales bacterium
ATTTTTATTGTACAACCGGCTGAACAAGCCGCTATTTTGCGTTTTGGGAAATACGTTGAAACCGTAGGCCCAGGCCCCCATTGGATTCCATCTATCATTGAAAAGAAAGTGATTATGAATGTGGATAGAGTCTCTGATTACTCATACTCTGGTCAAATGTTAACGAAAGATGAGAATTTGGTAGAAGTGTCGATTGTGGTTCAATACCGAATTGCGGATTTATCATCTTATCTTTTTAATGTTGCCGATCCTGAAGAAAGTTTACGTCAAGCAACCTCTAGCGCACTCCGTCAAGTTGTCGGGACAACTACTTTAGATCAATTGATTACGGCCGGTCGTGAAGTCTGGGGTAGTCAAGTGCAAGAATCCTTAGTGAAAATTCTAGAGCGTTATAAAACTGGAATTCAAATTATTAGCGTAGCGCCTCAACCTGCACGTGCTCCAAAATATGTACAAAGTTCATTTGATGATGCAATTAAGGCACAAGAAGATGAAAGACGTTTTATTGAACAAGCTCGTGCTTATGAAGCAAAAGTAGTGCCGATTGCAGATGGTAATGCCAAACGTATCGCACAAGAAGCCCAAGCGTTTGCTAAAGAAGTCGTTCTCAACGCAGAGGGAGAAACAGCTGAATTTTTACAACTGTTACCCCAATATACCCAAGCGCCTCAAATTATGGCAGAGCGTATGTATATTGAAACTGTTCAAAAGATTATGAGTGATAATCCCAAAGTATTTATTGACGCTAAAAATAGCCCAGCGATGTATCTGCCTTTTATGAAGGGGATGAAGCCTGCAAAAAGTGAACGAAAAAATCAAATGCGGTGGAAAGAAAATCCAGTTGCTGTGAGCACTAATACTGTCGGCGAACAAGAAGGAACACCCGCTCAAAAAGTATTGCGTAGAATGAGGAGAGATGTCGAATGAATCGCCAGAAAAATTTAATTATCAGTTTAGCGGTGGTGGCTTTAATTTTTACTTTTTCTGCTTTAGTGATTATCAAACAAGGTCAGGCGGGTATTATTTTACGTTTAGGTCGTTTGGTACAAGCTAGCCAAGACAAAGTGGATGTTTTAAAACCAGGCCTTCATTTACGTATTCCTTTTATTGATCACATCCGGGTTTTTGATACACGTTTACAAACATTGGACATCAAATCTTCACGAATTGTGACAAAAGAAAAGAAAGACGTGATTGTTGATTATTATGTGAAATGGAAAATTCAGGACTTGTCTAAATATTTTAAAGCAACAGGTGGTAATTCTTATAAGGCTGAGACTTTATTAGAACAGCAATTGAATACCTCTTTGCGAGCTCAATTTGGTAAGCGGGTGATTTCAGAAGTGGTTTCTGGTGGTCGTGATGACATTATGGAAGTTTTACGACAAAAAGCAGAAATTCAGGCATCTAGTTTAGGGATACATGTGGTGGATGTTCGTATCAAAGGGATTGATTTACCTGAAAGTACCAGTGCGGCCATTTACCAACGTATGCGCGCTGATATGCAAAAAATTGCAAATCATCATCGTGCGGATGGTCAGGCTGCTGCTGAGGCAATTAAAGCTGTGGCGGATGCACAAGTGACTGTTATTTTGGCACAAGCCCAAAAAGATGCGGCGTTAATTCGAGCAGAAGGACAGTCTAAAGCAGCAAACATTTATGCAGAAGCTTATCAAAAGAATCCATCTTTTTTCTCTTTGTATCGCCGATTAAAGGCATATCAAGAATCGTTCCGTCATAAAAACAATATGTTTGTGGTGGATACTAACAGTGATTTTTTTGATTTATTACACCATGGGGTTTCAAAAGCGAAGAATACAAATTCTTAAGTTTGAAGCAAAAAGTTTTTTTTTTAGGTTTTGGTTATGACAAATCATTTAGTTTTAATTGGTGCGCAATGGGGTGACGAAGGTAAAGGAAAAATTATCGATACCTTGGTTGAGAATGCTAAAGTCGTAGTTCGTTTTCAAGGTGGTCACAATGCCGGACATACACTATACCACCATGGTAAGAAATTAGTTTTACGTTTATTGCCATCAGGTATTTTACATCCCAATGTTCATTGTTATATTGGCAATGGCGTGGTTTTAGCGCCTGACGCATTATTGACTGAAATTCAAGAGTTAAAAGCCATTCAAATTCCTGTGATGGAGCAATTGCGTATTAGTGATCGCTGCACCATTTTATTACCTATTCATGTTGCCATTGACCAAGCCCGTGAAAAAGCCAAAGGTGATAATAAAATTGGTACCACAGGTCGCGGTATTGGCCCAGCTTACGAAGATAAAGTGGCTCGTCGTGCGATTAAAGTTGCTGATTTATTTCATCCAGAAGTCTTTAAACGTAAATTAAAAGAAATTTATGATCACCACAATTTTGAATTAACTCAACGCTATCAAGCTGATCCTGTATCAATGCAAGCAGCATTAGATGCTTATCCCATGTGGTTAGAGCAATTAGGACCAATGGTTGCCGATGTCACTGGTTTACTAGAAAAACACCGTCAAGCCAATGAAGCGATTCTTTTTGAGGGTGCTCAAGGGATTCATTTAGACATTGATCATGGTACTTATCCTTTTGTAACTTCTTCTAATACTTGTGTGGGCAGTGTCACCAATGGAACCGGATTTGGACCTTTGCACTTAAAAACAGTTTTAGGTGTGGCTAAAGCTTATACTACGCGGGTCGGTAGCGGTCCATTCCCAACAGAATTATTTGATGACCAAGGCATGATGTTAGCTAATCGTGGTCATGAGTTTGGTTCTGTTACTGGTCGTCCACGTCGTTGTGGCTGGTTTGACGCAGTGTTGGTTAAACGTTCGATTGTTCTCAATAGCATCAACTCCTTATGCATTACCAAACTAGATGTGATGGATGAGTTTGAAAACATTGATATTTGTGTGGCTTATCGCAATAAAAAAACTGGTGAATTGGTGGAAGCCCCCCCAGCAGTGATTGAAGACTATGCTGAGCTTGAGCCTGTTTATGAAACACATCCAGGTTGGATGCAAAACACCATGAATGTACAAAACTGGAATGAACTACCAGAAAATGCACGTACTTATATCTTAAGATTAGAAGCGTTACTTAGCGTGCCAGTACATTATCTATCTACAGGTCCTGAGCGTTCAGCGATTGTTTTTAGATAACCCTCTTAAAAGAGCAGCCCTTGGGTTGCTCTTTTATCAAATCCAATGATGTTTCTTTTACAAGTTTTTCAATCTGTTGCCTTAGTCAACCTGGGTGAATGTCTCTTCTTTGGTTCTTTTTTTGTAGTGGTGATTTGCCTTTTTTTAACCTAGGGCGTAAGCGGTCAATGGTGCTTTAATCCATCAAAAAAGCGAATTATGAAAACCTACAAAATTACCTCTGCGTGCACTATGGATATGGATTCTGGCCGCTTAAAATACCATGATGGTTTATTTAATGAGTATTTTTCAAATCAAGAGAGTATTTTCGCATGCATTGCTATTTTTAAACGAGTTAGGCATACTAAAATCTGTATTTTTGCCAAGGGATGGCCATGCAATTTCATCAACAAAAAACAGCTTTTCCTTCTATATTTCAGCCACTGGACTTAGGTTATACCTCCCTTGCTAATCGAATTATTATGGGCTCGATGCATACCGGTCTTGAAGAAGAGAAAAATTTCAATCGTTTGGCAGCTTTTTACAAAGAAAGAGCTCAAGCGGGAGTGGGGATGATCATTACTGGCGGTTTCTCACCCAATTGGTTTGGCATGCTAACCCCATTTTCTGCCAAAATATCCAATGAAAAAGAAGCTCAAAAACATGAAGTGCTCACCGAGACTGTTCATCAGTACCAAAGTAAAATTATTTTACAATTATTACATGCGGGCCGTTATGGCTATCATCCCTGGAATGTGGCACCTAGCGCTATCAAAGCGCCGATTAATATTTTTACGCCTTGGAAAATGAGTAAAAGAGGCATCTATCAAACCATCAAAAGTTTTGTTCATAGCGCAGTGCTAGCCAAAAAAGCAGGTTATGATGGTGTTGAAATCATGGGAAGTGAAGGCTATTTAATTAATCAATTTATTGCCAGTCGCACCAACCAAAGAACAGATGCATGGGGTGGGATTTATCAAAATCGTATTCGTTTTCCTTTAGAAATTGTTAAAGGTATTCGCCAAGAACTTGGTTATGAATTTATCATTGTCTTTCGTTTATCCATGCTGGATTTAGTTTCAGAAGGCAGTTCCTGGGAAGAAATTGTGATTTTAGCTAAAGCTTTGGAAGCCGAAGGGGTAAGCCTGATTAACACCGGTATTGGCTGGCATGAAGCAAGAATTCCAACAATTGCCTCTATGGTGCCACATGAAGCATTTACTTTCGTCACCAAGCACTTAAAAAAAGAAATCAAGACGCCATTGATTGCCGTCAATCGTATTAATCATCCTGAGCAAGCAGAAAATATTATTGCATCCAAAATGGCAGATTGTGTTGCCATGGCAAGACCATTTTTAGCTGATCCTGCTTGGGTAGAAAAAGCCCGCCATGGACAATCGGATTTAATTAATGTTTGTATTGCTTGTAATCAAGCTTGTTTAGACCAAGTGTTTAAAAAACAAGTGGCCTCTTGTTTGGTCAATCCCTTTGCTTGTCGTGAACAAGAAATGGTAGTGGATGCCGTTCATCGAGCAAAAAAATTAGCTGTTGTGGGTGCGGGTCCTGCAGGACTTGCCTTTGCAAAAATCGCAGCCCAAAGAGGGCATCAGGTAACCTTATTTGAAAAACACTCTGAAATTGGCGGTCAGTTTAATCTTGCAAAAAAAGTTCCAGGTAAAGAAGTTTATCAAGCAACGATTGATTACTTCAAAGCACAACTTGCGCTGTTGGAAGTTGATATTCGTTTAAATACGGAGGCAAACTCTGAACGATTAAAGGATTTTGATGAGGTCATTATTGCAACAGGTGTTCGCCCTAGAA
>DNMA01000153.1 GCA_003489505.1 Legionellales bacterium
GAAAAATGTGCACTATTGTACGCAAAAAAAACTATAAATAAAAGAGTTTATTGCGTCTTTATTAAAACTTTGTCATTTTTGGTTAAAAATAAGAACAAAATTTCAAATTACTTCCCTAAGTTTTTAAACTGTTGAAATCCTGGAACTTCTCCTAAACCGCGCATCATATTCTTTAGACCGCCTGGTTTTGACATTTTTTTCAACATTTTTTGCATTTGTTCGTGTTGTTTTAATAAACGGTTAATATCTTGTATTTGTGTTCCCGAACCTTGAGCAATACGTTTTTTTCTAGAACCATTGATAATATTAGGAGCATGACGTTCTGAAACGGTCATAGAATTGATAATGGCTAATGTTCTCGCCATGGTTTTATCATTCACATTATTCATCATTTGTGGCGTTGTATTGCTTAAGCCTGGAAGCTTATTCATCATCGATGCAATACCACCCATTTGGTTCATCTGTATCAGTTGGTTTTTAAAGTCTTCTAAATCAAAGCTTTGACCTTTACTGATTTTTTTTACCAATTTATCACTGACTTCTTTGTCGGTTTGTTTTTCAACGTCTTCAATCAAACTTAAAAGGTCACCCATGCCCAGAATTCGAGAGGCAACACGTTCTGGATGGAAAACTTCAAAACCATTGATTTTCTCACCAGTACCCATAAATTTAATGGGTTTTCCAGTAATTTGACGAACCGATAAAGCAGCACCACCTCTAGCATCACCATCGGTTTTGGTGATAATAACACCTGTTAAATCTAGTGTTTCATTAAACGCTTTTGCAGTATGCGCAGCGTCCTGACCCGTCATAGAGTCAACCACAAATAAGGTTTCAATGGGGTTGAGTTCTTTTTGCAAGTTTTTAATTTCTTGCATCATATCTTCATCCACGTGTAAACGACCCGCGGTATCAATAATTAAGATATCCATAAATTGCTTTTTGGCATAGCTATAAGCTTCTTTAGCAATTTTTAAGGGTTGATTACCTTCTGGTTGAAAATGAGTTAAGTCATTTTGTGTCGCCAGTTGATGTAACTGTTCAATAGCTGCAGGACGGTAAACGTCGGTACTGGTGAGCATGACTTTTTTATTATCTTGACTCAAGATTTTGGCTAGTTTGCCTGCTGATGTTGTTTTACCAGAGCCTTGAAGACCGGCTAATAAAATGACCGCTGGAGGCTGAGTACTGAGATTAAGTTCTGCAGCTTCTTTTCCTAAAATCTCAATCAATTCATCATTAACGATTTTAATCAGCATTTGTTCGGGATTTAAATTTTTTAGAACATTATGTCCGAGCGCTTTACTTTTAATTTGGCTAATCAAAGTTTTAACGACTGGTAAGGCAACGTCAGCTTCAATCAATGCGGTTCTGACATCACGCAGGGCATTTTGAATATTTTGATCAGTTAAACGAGAACGACCTCTTAAATGGTTCCATGCTGACTGGATTTGATCGGTTAATTGTCCAAACATAAGGCCTCAATAAAAAGTAAATATAATAAAATGCTGTGATTTTAACATAAAACTGTTGTGATTTAACACAGTTTTCTTTCCTGTTTATGATGGCAATGGTATTCTTAATAGAAGCATTGCACATTATTGGAGATGGGATTGAATATATCAGTTGGATTTTGGTTGTTTTTAGTGCTGATATTGATTATTTTTTCTGGATTTTTTGCAGCAACTGAAATTGGGATGATGTCTTTAAATCGCTACAGATTAAGACATTTAGTCAAAGCTAAAAATCGAAAAGCTACTTTAGTGCAAGAACAGCTTAATCATCCTGAGCGTTTATTAAGCTCGGTCTTAATTGGTAATACCTTAGCCAATATTTTAGCGTCTATGGCCATGACTTTTGTGGGTCAAAAGCTTTACCGTGAAGCAGGCGTGGCGATTGCTGAAATTATCTTAACTATTTTAGTTCTGGTTTTTGCCGAAATGGCGCCTAAAACCTGGGCGGCTTTGTATCCTGAAAAAGTGTCTTTTGCCATGATTTATCCGCTTCGATTTGCTCAATTACTTTTAAAACCCTTGAGCATTACCACGACTTACTTATCAAAAAGTTTTTTAAATTTAGTCGGTGTTTCAAGTGAACAAACTCATTCTGAAAAATTATCTTTCGATGAATTAAAAGCAGTCATGCATGAAAGCGAAGGTTTATTGCCAAAAGAGCATCAATCTATGTTGGTTCGTTTGCTTGATCTTGAACAAGCGCAAGTTGAAGATGTGATGATTCCCAAAAATGAAATTCATGGGGTTGATATCACCCAGCCATGGCCTGAAATTCAAGAGCATTTTATGCATGCACAACATACTCGAATTCCTTTATATGAAAATACGATAGATAAGCTCATTGCTGTGGTTCATGTTCGTAGTGTGATGCAATTGGTGCTCAATGATCAACTTGATTTGGAGCATATTTTAAAACTGGCAGAAAAACCTGTTTATATTCCAGCCGGTACAGCCTTAACTGATCAAATCTTACAATTTCGTGAAAAAAGTCGTCGAAGCGGCTTTGTCGTCAATGAATATGGCGATTTATTGGGTTTGGTGACTTTAGAGGATATTTTAGAGGAAATTGTTGGTGACTTTACAACAGATGTTGCAGATATTTATCAAGATATTATTCAAAAAGAAAATGATGAGTATCTCATCGATGCCAGTATTTCATTGAAACAATTATCGAAAGCACTTGATTGGGATTTACCACAAATTGGTCCAAGAACATTAAGTGGCTTACTGATAGAACATTTGGGTTATATTCCTTCAGCGGATAGTTGTTTGATGTTACTGGGTGAGTATCAAGTAACGATTTTACGTGTCAGTCCTCAGATGATTAAAGCAGTACGAATGAAAAAAATTCATCCATCCCGTTAATTATCCAGAGGATTTCGATGGCGAATTGCATTGGCAATGGTGAGTGGGTCTAAAAATTGTAATTCACTGCCCATGGGAATCCCTTGCGCCAGTTGTGTAATTTTAAACTGGGGATTTTTAATCAATTGAGAGATACTGTGAATAGTTGCCTGCGTCTCAATCGATGGAGATAGCGCAATAATCAGTTCTTCTACAGGATATTTCTCTAAATACGACTGGAGTTTGTCTAAGCCGATATCCTGACCGCTTATTCCATCTAGAGGGGATATCTTCCCGGTTAAGACAAAATAATAACCTTTGAAGGTTTGGCTTTGCTCGATGGCAATGAGATCGGTAGGTTGTTCGATAATACAGAGTAATTTGCGATTTCGAGAAGTCTCTTGGCATATTTTACAAATCGCTTGTACCGAAAAATTATTACATTCTTGACATTGCTGCACAGATTGCATGGCTTCTGTTAGGTTTTTGGCAAGTGTTAAAGCTTGTTTGCGATGATTTTTTAGAAAATAATAAACCAAGCGCTGAGCAGTTTTGGGGCCTACGCCAGGTAAACAGCGTAGGCTCTCTGTAAGCTGGTCTATCACATCCATGTTAGAACCATTCTTACTTGCCTTCGTCCATAAAGCCGCCGAGGTTATTCAAACCAGAGGTCAACTGAGCAATTTTTTCTTGGGAAATTTTTTCAACTTGCTTAACGGCATCATTGAAAGCAGCAGCAAGTAAATCTTCTAACATTTTTAATTCTTCGTCTTGTAATGCTGGATTGATTTTGACTTGAGTTACATCATGACGACCATTCATTTCAACACTGACCATACCACCACCAGCTTTACCATGAACTCTTAAGCTTTCTAATTCAGTTTGAGTTTTTTTCAAACGATCTTGCATGCTTTCAGCTTCTTTTTTTAATTGTTCTGAAAATTTACCTAAATCAAAATTATTATCCATTATAGCCTCACTTAAAATTAAAAAAGTTTAAAATATAAACATAGTTATAGTATAAGACATTATAATTCATTTGTTTGAAAAGTCATTGAGTTTTCAAATATTTCTGCGTCACAATCGGAAATGACTTTTTGAACAAATTCATTACTTTGTACGGTTTGTTGAAGTTTAGAAAAATGCTCTTGTTTTTGTTGTTTTTTAATTTGTGCAGGGGTTTGATGACTGGTCTGTGCTTTTGGAGTCTGAAACTTTATTTTTATTGCTTGTTGATAATAATTGGAAAGCGCATTTTCTATACGTAGTAAGATATTAGGGGTAAATAAGGATTGATACGTTGTTTCAACTTCTAATAAGAGTAATTGTTCATTTCTCTCTATCAGAGATGAATGGGAAAGTGCAGTTTTGCCAATCCCATCAATTTTTAATTGTTCAATGATATTAGACCAATTGTCATCAGGGTCTGCGGGACTGGGTGTCTGCGGCTCTTCAGCAGGTACTGGTTCTTCTGGCGCTGGAAAATCAGGCTCTTCAGTGGGCTCAGGAATCTGTTCTGGTTCAGGCTCATAATCTGGCGTATTGGGTTGTTGGTGATTGAGCAATCCAAGAGCATGATAAATCCGAAGTAACAACATTTGAAAGCCGATATTTGGACTTGGATTCCAGTCAAATTCTTGGCAGGCTTTTTCCAATGCTTGATAGATAAGATGAATTTGATGAGAGGTAAAATTTTTGGCACAGTTTTGCAGAATTGCTGCAGATGTCTTATTGGGTACGATTTGTAATAAAGCACATTGATGAAAATGATTTAATAAAAAATGTATAACACGAATGTGAGAAATTTGCTGTCGAGCAATGACTTCAGATATTTCAATAAGACGGTTGGGCTGATGCTGGAGAAATGCTTCCATGATTTGTAAACTATAAGACTCAATACTGTGCCCGAGAAAATGTGCCAGCGAATCATATTGCAATCCATTTGGAAATACTGAGACGAGTTGTTCGCTTAAGGTAATAGCATCTCGCATACTGCCGTTTGCATGACTTGCAATTAAACTTAAAACATTGGATTCAAAATTAAATTGTTCTTGTTCAAGGATGAATGCCACCTGGCTTTCAATCATGGTATGAGAGATAGGATTTAAATTGAATTGTAAACAACGAGATAAGATTGTTGCAGGTATTTTTTGCGGATCAGTCGTAGCAAGTAAAAACTTGACATGCTCAGGCGGTTCTTCTAAGGTTTTTAGCAAAGCATTAAAGCTATGCGTTGATAACATATGCACTTCATCGATGAGGAAGATTTTAAATCTGCCCTGAGCAGGGGCATACTGGATATTTTCAATTAATTCTCGAGTGTCTTCAACTCGCGTACGTGATGCACCATCTACTTCGATTAAATCAAAAAAACGCCCTTCATCGATGGCTAAGCAATTATCACAGCTTAAGCAGGGCTCGGCGCTAATACCTTGTTGGCAATTTAATGCTTTGGCAAAAATGCGAGCAATGGTTGTTTTACCAACACCTCGAGTACCTGTAAAAAGATAAGCATGATGAAGTTTATCTTGCTGTAATGCGTTTTGAAGGGGATGAACAACATGATCTTGGCCAATTAAATCAGAAAAGGTTTTCGGACGCCATTTTCTTGCTAAAGGAATATATGTCATGATTGGTTCTTAATTTTATAAGATGGCGGCAACTCTAAGAGCTTGAACTCGGCACACTAAATTAACGATGCCGCTGCTTCCTTCCGGACCTGACGGGGTTCACGCTCATTAGCTGCGAGGAAACCCAAAGAGTCACCATAGACCCAGCAATAGTAACAAAAAAAATCAGGTAATGCGAGTAGTTTAAGAAATAAATTGGAAAAAAAACATAAATTTATTGTATAATAATTACCCAATAAGACTGATGAGATGGCTAATGCGGATTATTTATACCTTATTATATATATATATATTATTCACGCCTGTTGTTTATGCAAATATTGAAGACCCTTTAGATAAAAAAACGATGCAAGAAATTAATAGGGTATATCAGGATACTGAATTTAGACAAAAGCAAAGTAGAGTTGAGAAACTTGAATGGGTGAGTCAAAAGTTTTTAGGAAGACCTTATGTACTTAATAATTTGGGGGATGGGTTTAATGCATCCATTGATCAATACCCGTTATATCGTTTGGATGAGTTTGATTGTGAAACCTATGTGGAAATGATGTTAGCACTTGCCTACTCCAATAATTTTGAAGAATTCAAAAAACAAGTATTGAATATTCGATATCAACATTTACCGGAAGTATTTCTAAATCGCAATGTATTCCCCGAAGTAGATTGGAATCGTTCTAATGAAAAAAAAGGTTATATAAAAGATATCACTGCATATATTGTCGATAGAAAAGGGCAACCCATTTATCAAGTTTCATCAGTCTATATTGATAGAGCAGGGTGGCTAAAAAAATTAACTCCATATGATTGTCGAAAAAGAAATCAAAATCAAAAAATGGATAAGTTAAATAATATCCATGCAATACAAAAGGAAGGTAAAAATTTAAAAGGAGAATTAGCAGAAACAAAATATTTGCCTGTTAATGAACTAAATGAAATGACCTTATCACAAATTCCTAATGGAACGATTGTTGAAATGGTTAGAAGAAATTGGCATACGCAATCCAGCATGGGAACAGATTTAAATATTTCTCATATGGGATTTGCCTTTTGGAAAAAAGGGACATTGTATTTTAGAGAAGCATCTTCAATATTTCATCAGACTGTAGATGTAAAATTGATGGATTATATCAAGCAACAAAACAAGTACAGTAGAACATTTGTAGGCATTCATCTGGAACAAGTCATCGCTTAAAACCATGACAATGCGTTACAAAAAAACAATATTTATTAAAAAAGACTATTTTGGATTTTATATGAATAGCAAATGAAAAAAACTCATTTTTT
>DNMA01000084.1 GCA_003489505.1 Legionellales bacterium
AAGAAAAAGCTTATAAAAAAACCAAAGATTTTTAAAGCTTTCAAATCTCATCTCTGATGAATACTCTTAATATTGTTTATAGTGAATAGATTGTGAAATTACAAGGAAAAAAGGCACGAAATGTGCCTTTGTTTTATGAGTAGGTGACTTCAATCACATCATAATTGATAATTCCACCTGGCGTTTTCACCTCAATCGAATCATCTAATTCTTTGCCAATGAGTGCTTTACCAATAGGTGAAGAAAAAGAAATTTTTCCTTCTTTAATATTAGCTTCATCTTCGCCGACTATTTGGTAAACGACTTCCTCATCGGTATCGGTATTACATAATTTCACTGTGCTACCAAAAATAATTTTGCCATTATTAGGTAGTTTCTGAATATCAATTACTTGCGCATTAGAAATTTTGGCTTCTAATTCTTGAATACGGCCTTCATTGAAACTTTGTTCTTCACGAGCAGCGTGATATTCAGCGTTTTCTTTCAAATCGCCATGTGCTCTTGCGGTTGCAATTGCCTCAATAATTCGAGGCCTATCAATTGTTTTACGACGATTTAATTCTTCTTGTAGAGCTTTTGCTCCTTGAACAGTCACAGGTACTTTATTCATAAAAAACCTCTATATTAAGCGATAATACTATAACCGGCATCAACGACGATGGTTTGTCCACGAATCATTTGTGACTCTGATAAACATAATAAATAAGCCACATCAGCCACATCACTTGGCAGTAATGAACGATCAACTAATGAACGCATTTGATGTTCATCCAGTAATTGTTCACGATTTGGGAAGTGCTTTAAAGCGTCTGTATCTACAACACCTGCTGAAATGGTATTAACAGTTACATTTTTTTCAGCCAACTCTAGACTTAATGAACGTACTAATGCTTCTAAAGCAGCTTTGGATGCACCAATAAATGAATAATTAGGAATTGCACGACTAGCACCTAAACTAGACATTGCCAAGACACGTCCACCCGCACGAAATTGTTCATGGAACGCTTTAACTAAATGATGAAGCGCTAATGCGTTGGTTTCCATACACCATCTAAAATGTTTTGTTGACATCGATAATGCAGGTTTTAATACACCACTGGCAGCGTTACTGACTAAAATATCTAAATGTGCAAAATGTTTTAAAAACTGCTCTTGCATTTCTTTGACAGAAGACTCATCTGCCACATTGGCTTGTAAAGCAACAGCCTTACGCCCTAAACCCTCAATTTCTTTTACTAATTCTGCGGCTTCGTCAGAACTATTGTAATAAACAATGGCAATATCTGCGCCATGTAGGGCTAATTTGCGAGCGATAGCCCGACCAATGCCTCTTGCTCCGCCTGTAATCAGTGCGACTTTATCTTTAAAAATCTGTTCCATGCATAACTCCAAAAATGCATCAATGTGAAATACTCGGTTCAATTCAATGATGGTACCGGCATGACCTGAAAATAGTATTTCCTACCCCCTCAGTACCTGACTCATTATAGAGGAAGAACAGATAGTGTACAATACACACTACCTGCCAAAGTTATCAATGATTAAGGGAGGGTTCTGATTCAACACCCACTCTATTTTTTTTCAAAAAATCAACTACAAAAAGCCTAAACTCTCGCGATTGTTTTAAAAAAGCATCCGTTTCTTCAATACTTATCTCTTGCTTTTCTAAATCCTCTAACTCTCCAACACTTGAAGCAAAAGTTTTTATTTTTTCAGAAAAAAAACTCGAAGCATGATGAAATTGATCCACCGAAGATTCCACTTTTTGAGTTGCTGCACGCACTTTAATATTGGCTTTTTGTAACTCTTCTTTTAATTGCCTCATTTCTTCAAGGTTTTCTTGAATTTGGGTTTTTAATTCAAGATTTTGTTGCCGAATGATTTTAAATTCCTTTTGCATTTTTGTACTGTCTTGCAGAGCACTTTTTTCTAATACTTCCATCTGTTGAACTAAATTCACAAATCGATTCTCCATGGCATTAAATTGCACACTGAGCAACTGAAGGAGAAATAAAAGTGAGCACCCTATAACCAATACAAATGGATTCAAAAAACCGAAAGCATTAATGGCTATGACGCCACCATATAAAAAAATTTTTGAAATAAAACTCAATTCCCCATAGAGTTTTGCTAATTCATCCAGAAAAGATAAATGACTATAATATTCTTGTCGCAGTTTTAATGTCTTGGCTGCATAAGTTTTTTCTGAATAGATAAACATGCCCCATAAATAATTTTTTATGCCATTAAACCAGTCCATGGCTTCTCCCAAAATCCAATTCAGAACTATCATATCTTGTCATCATCAAATTCATCAATGATTGCATGGCTTTGAGCTCTTGAACCAGTTCTCCTTTTTGCTGAAGATGCATTTTAAAATTTTCTAGGGTCTGGGATGTCATGATTGGCTTTAATTCATCTAATTTTTTTGTCAGTTCCTCAACGCTTAAGTTTTTATCGACTAACCAGGATGATATCAACTCCATGTTTTGCTGGATGCCCTTGACTGAGAGCTCTATTTCTTTGACACTTTGCTGAGATTCAAAAAAACTTTGATAAGCCAATTTTTTTAAATCAATTGGCGCAATGTCTGCTCTATCACTTGGTATTTCGGTCGCCAAGATTAGGTTTTCAGACAAATCGAGTGTTTCTTTTTGGTTATAATAATATACCCCCCCTATCACACCTGCACTGACTACAACCCCGCCTCCAGCATAAAGCCAAATACTGACCTCAGCGGTTGCTTTTGCGGCGACAATTATCAATGAAATTAAGGGTAATGGCATCATCTTCTCCTTTTTAATATATAAAGCGTTAACAGTATGTCCAAAAAGAAAAGGATAAAAACCCAAGAGAATGAGAGATAAGAAGAAAAACAACAATAAAAAATTATCCATATTTTCGAGGTTTGTATGCTTTCTTTTTCCTTAGCGCCTCCTATGCTAACCAAAGTTTTTCGGCTTGTCATTAGTATGTAAAAAATTACAGCAGGCAGATTGATTGCAATTGAAGGGGGGCTTTGCTAAGATGAGTCGGTTGCCTTTTTTCATTAATTTTTAATTATTCTGTGAAGATGAACTCAAAATCTTGGTTTAGCACCGCCCTACCGATTGCTGCAATTTTTGCATTTAGAATGCTTGGATTATTTATGTTGATTCCCATATTTAGTATTTATGGGCAAAACTTAGAGCATTCCACACCGATACTCATTGGTGTAGCACTTGGCAGTTATGGTTTTAGCCAGGGTTTAATGCAAATGCCTTTTGGAATTTTATCTGATTATTATGGGCGTAAAAAATTACTCTTCATCGGTTTGATGCTTTTTGCTTTAGGTAGCCTTGTTGGAGCCTACTCGCAATCCATTTATAGCATGATTTTTGCGCGTTTTTTACAAGGCGCTGGTGCGATTGGCAGTGTGTTGATTGCATTGCTTGCGGATTTGGTTGAAGACCAAGACCGTCCCAAAGCGATGGCCATTATTGGCAGTAGTATTGGATTGTCTTTTGCGCTTGCAATGATCTTAAGCCCTTTTGTTGCCCAACAATATGGTTTGGCGGGCATTTTTCAACTAACAGCAATTCTAGCCTGCCTAGGTCTTGCTATCATGCTCTTATTTATTCCCAAAATCGAACATCAACGCCCCAGCCCTTTTCAATTTTCCCATTTAAAGGATTGTTTTTTACCAAGAGAACTCATGATATGTCATATGGGCATTTGGGGGCAACACTTCATTTTAACTTCATCTTTTTTTGCCATTCCTTTAATGCTTAAAGCCATCAATGCCCCACTCAATTATTTTTATTTGAGTTTAATGCTTCTAGCTTTTGGCTTGATGATGCCCTTAATTATCATCAGTGAGCGTCAAAAAAAGCGCCCTCAACTTTTTCAATTAAGTCTTGGCTTACTATTTATCGGTCAATTATTGATGATATTTATACCTGCAAAAATCTATTGGATTTGGGGTGCATTATTTCTTTATTTTATTGCCTTTAATCTTTTAGAGGCACTGTTTCCAGCCATGATTGCAAAAGCTGCAAAAGCTGAATTAAAAGGCACAGCTACAGGCATTTACTCGACTTTACAGTTTTTAGGTATCTTTTTTGGTGGCCTATGGGCAGGCATTTGCTATAAATACTTCGGCACAACAGGTATTTTTATCACGAATACTTTCATTTCTTTATTATACATTCTTCTGTTTTTTAGAGGTAAACCTATGTGACACTCCCCCACTAAATGAACGGATTCATTCTAGTGGGGGAGTGTCACGCGTTTTTAACAATAAACATCTTTATAAAGAAATTTTAGTGATTTACCAAAATAAATTATTGTTAGGCTTGGTAATAATTGAAATTATTGTTTTTTCAATAGCCAATTATACAATTTGGGAATCCGTTAAACTTTCAAAAAATGCAGGACTTGTATCTTTAATTGAAATGATTTACCCATTATTTGCCATACTTTTTAGCCTGATTTTATTTAAAATAAATCATTTTACTTTACCCAATATTTTAGGTGGTGTATTCATTTTTATTGGTAATTGATTATTCGCCTTGGCGGTCAAATTCATTAATTAAAATAGAGGGATGATGATTCTTATCAAGATATTTGAAGGCTAGTGCCTAAATGATAAGGGCTATGTAGTTGGCCCGTCACTCTTCTAAGAGTGGCCCAGAAATTCCAAATGCCAACACACCTGCTGGCAACCCCATCTTTAAACTCATTTTTATTGATGAGCTCAATTTAAAAAATTCCCCTCAGGAATTTATGAATCGTTTTGTAGTGCAAAACAATAATTAAAAAATGATAAATATATTTCTTGGTTAGAACCAAATATGGAAAGATTAAATGCTTTTTTTAAAGTGATTGATAGCGAAAGCATTGATTAATCTTGCAACAGGATTATAGCTTTGATGACATCATTTTTTTCGGCAGGTATCAGAACAATATTTCACATCATCCCAAACTTTTTCCCATTTTTTTCGCCACGTAAATGGCCGCCCACAACGAGCACATATTTTACTGGGAAGATGCTGCTTTTTTATTCCTTTAGGCATTCACACCACCATCATGAAGAAAGGCTTTTTTTTCTGCTTTGTTCCAATATTGAAAAAAGCGCTTCGCTTCCATCGGTTTATCAAACTTAACAAAAGGGTCATCTGCTACTAGAGTAACCGCTAATACTTTTCGAATCGAAGCAATCATTTCAATCAGGAATGGATGATTTGTTTGTGGGATATAAACGAGAGAAGGATGAATATCTTGAAGGATACTTAAGGTATCACCACGAAGGATATCTACTTCCAACCCACATAATGTCTCATAAATGAAGATTAACCGCTTTAAGCTATATCCAGCGCGCTGAATATAGCTATCATCCCAAATATAAATGACTCGTGCTCCTTCAGGTGCCACATCAAATACAGGATGTGTCATTCTGAGTGAATCTTCATGCAGTAAAATCAATGCGGGTTGTATCATATTCTCTTTCTCAACTTAGGAAATAAACGTTGTTGAAGTTCCTCATAACTCGCATCTAAAAGTTGATTGCGGTGAGGTTCAGTATTCACTTGATTGCTAAAATATTTAGCAACATTCTCCAGATTAAAGATATAGGGTTTATGGCTGAAAGTACTGGCTACCCATTGCCATGAAAGATTATTACTGGCTACATCCCCATCCAACAAATGATGTAAAAACCACTTTGCACCGGCTTGCCATTTGATACGCCTAAAATGCACAACATAGCTAGCTAAATACATACGTGCATGATTATGAATATATCCAGTGGAGGTGAGCTCATGAATCAATGCATC
>DNMA01000156.1 GCA_003489505.1 Legionellales bacterium
TGTAGAAAAACATGAAGAATTAGAAAAATTTGTGAATGAACAACATCAACTTGAAGCACATCTTGAACAAGAGTTAGTGAATGCGAAACAACAACTTGATGCTTTTGATAGCCGCTATCAGCAATTCCAAGATGAAATCAAACAACAAGAACAAAATATCTATAAAGAAAAAATTGAATTAAAACAACATGCTGAACGTTTGATTCAAAAGCAAAGAGATAAAGAACGTTATTTAAAAGAACAAATCCAATCCGAGTTAGAAATCTCTCAATTGCAAAAGCGTTATGATCAAAATCAAACTGAGCTTTTGGATTTAGAGTTAAAATTAAAAGATTTACAAGCCGATGAAAACCAAGATCAAGTTCATCTTCTTACACTTAAAAATCAAACAGATTTATTGAAAAATCAAAGCAAAGAAAAGCATGGTCATAAAAATCAAATTAGGCAAAAAATTCAAGAGTATTTTACACAATTCCAAGTCTTAACAGTAAAGTTAGAGCAAGCATCACAAGAGATGTCTTCTGCCAAAGACAGAATGAGTCAATTAAAAATGGACTCGCATAATACTCAACTTGAACATTTAAAAAAATCTATTCAGCAACTTGAGCAAGAACTTGAGCCTGTCATGGCTTCTTGCGAGGATTTAAAAACTAGGCTTGCCAAGGCTCAACAACAAAATGAAGAGAGTTTTAATGCCTTAAGCGCTTCTCAAAAAAAATTATCAGATGCCAAAGCACATGATGAAAACCTTAGAAGGGCGATGGTCAATCAAGAAGGTTTATATCATGGCGCTTTAAAAAGTCAGCATCAACAATATCTAAAACCATCGTCAGAATGGCAAGAAATTGCCGAGTGGTTAAAAACCTGGACCATTCCTCAGGCTTGGCAAAAAATTGTGGACTGGCTTTGGGCTCAGTTCTTACCACAATACTTTATCGAGGGTTTTAAAGATATTGAGATATTTTCTCAATTGCCTCGAAGTTATTATGTGATGATGCAAGATGCTGTCTCTTCAAAAACACTCACTTCTTTGCCTCAATTGATGCAGTTAAATGCTATCCCTTCAGGTTTTATAGATTGGCAAAAAATGTATGTAACAGAGACTTTTGCTGAAGCAAAAACCCACATCAAAGATTTAGGTGAAGATGAGTCCATTTTATGTCAAGAAGGAATTTGGCTTGGAAAAAACTGGATTTATTATTTACCCATAGAACAAGATACCCAATTAGGGCTTGCCACGCGTTTACAGGATTGGCAGCAGGCGGTGAAGGTCTATGAGTCCTATCAAAAAGAATTTTCTCAAATCAAACAGGAGTTTGAGGTTTTGCAACAGCAGGCTGATGATGCGCGTGCTGAGCTTGAAAAACAAAACAAAGCCTATTCAGAAAAGCTTCGTTTTGCGTCAGAGTTGAAGAATAAATTGGATAGTTTACAACAACAATATAAATTTCTGACCCAAGAGCAACAGCGTTATCAAATTGAAATAGAAAACACTCAAAATCAATATGCAAAAGCCATAGAAAAAAGTCAAAGCTGTCAATCTCAAATCGAGGAAAACCGTTTAGTAATGGCAGATTTAAAATCTCAGGAAACACAAATTTTAAAATCATTAGACGAAACACAAAAACAATATCAAGTATCTGAGCATGCATGGCAGCAATTGCAAAATCAATTTAATGAAAAAAAATTGATTCGAACTCGAGTGGCTACCCAAACAGAACATCTTCAAGAACAAGTTCCACATCTTCAACTACAGTTGCAGAATATGCAAAATCGTCTAAAAGAGATTGAGCACCTTTTAAAGCAAATTGAAGAACAAGATATTCAACCTCATAATGCTTTGATTTTTCTTGAAAAAAATATTCAACATGCAGAATCTTTGTATTCACAAGCTTTACAAAAAATAGAAGTGATGAAAACCGAGCGGCATCAATTATTTGAAGTACAAGAAACCGTTAAAAAGAAACATTTACAAGTATTGGAAAAAAAATGGAAACTCACTGCTGAGCAAGAGCAAAATGCAAAATCTTTTGAAGAAATCAGCAAACAATATCAGCGGGTTTCTAAAGATTTATGGAAGGACTTAAAGCAACAAGAAGATGAAAAGTATCTCAAGAAAAATATTCAAGAAATTGAATTGAAAATGCAAGAATTGGGAGATGTAAATTTATTAGCAGTGGGTTTATTTTCTCAAGAACAAGAACGTCTTTCACACTTACTTTTACAAGAGAGTGATTTAAAACAAGCAATTGGGGAATTAGAAAACGCCATTAAAACGCTTGATGAAGATATGCAAAAGCGTTTACATGAAACATTATTGGCCATCAATCATCATTTGACTGAAATTTTTCCTCATCTTTTTGGTGGTGGCCAGGCGAAGTTTGTTGCAAGTTGTGATAATCTATTGGAAGCAACGGTTTCAGTAGAGGTGCAAGCCCCCGGAAAGAAACAACATCGTATTCAATTACTTTCTGGTGGTGAAAAAGCATTGACGGCAGTCGCTTTATTGTTTTCAATATTTTCATTGAATCCAGCACCATTTTGTTTATTGGATGAAGTGGATGCTGCATTGGATGATGCAAATGCACAAAGGCTCGGAAATTTAATTCATAAACTATCGAGTACTGTACAATTTGTTTTGATAACACATAATCCACTGACCATGGATGTTGCTGATGAATTAATTGGTGTGACGATGCAGGAACCGGGGGTATCTCGAGTGGTCTCTGTAAATATGGCAATGGCATTGGAAATGGTGAATAAGGAGTAATTATGCAAGCCAATTTGAGTTTAATTTTAAATGTGGTATTTCTAGGGGTTATTTTAGGCATGATTGCCTGGAAGTTACGGCCCTATTATTTAAACAAAAAGCAAAAAAAATCTTCTGCACCAGCCCAGTCATCATCAGCACCTAAAATTTTAGATGATTTTTATGATGAAGAAGAGCATTCCGAAGCTTCAAAAGTCGATGTAAATCAGTTCTTACACCAAGAAGATAAAGATGAAAGCCCTAAAGCGACAACTAGCAAACCTGTTTTAGGTGTGGCTGTTGAAATTGAAAAAAAGTCAGAAATGGTTGATGAGTTTATCAAGCCTAAGAAAAACATCATGGTTTTTTTAGCCGCAAAAGGTCAAGGCATTTTTGCTGGCTATGATTTATTACAAACATTATTATCTTGTGGCTTACGCTATGGTGATGCGGGTTTATTTCACCGTCATCAGCATGCAACAGGTCAAGGTCCTGTGTTATTTAGCTTAGCTGCTGCAACAGCTACCGGAATGTTTGATTTACAAAATATCGGTGCAATGAGCGTTAAAGGCTTATGTATGTTTATGGAATTATCCGGCAATATTACCATCGATAGTGAGAGATTTCAGATTTTCATGCAAACAGCTAAACAATTGGCAGAAGAACTTCATGCTAATTTGTTAGATGAAAAACAATATCCGCTGACTTCAGAGGCTATCAATAAATTTGAACATATGATTGCGGAAACTTTGGATTTAACGCATTAAAGGTTAAATAATGAAATTATCTGAAATTGCAAAATGTTTGGGTTTGAACTGTACAGAAGAACAAGAAATTTTGGGCGTCAGTATCGATAGCCGCAAAACCAAACCGCATGATTTATTTGTCGCCTTTCATGGCGAGCATGTCGATGGCCATGATTTTATTAGGGATGCAATTCAAAATGGTGCCACTGCCATTTTGGCACAAAAGCCAGTCGAAAATCTTTCAGTACCTATTTTTGTGGTCAAAGATTGTTTAGAGGCATTAACTAAAATAGCCGTTGTTCATCGACAATCCTTAAAATTAAAGGTATTAGCGCTGACAGGCAGCAATGGTAAAACCACGGTCAAA
>DNMA01000215.1:0-259 GCA_003489505.1 Legionellales bacterium
ATAAAATCCACTTCAAAACCACTTGTTGAACGCCAGTAATTTAATGATTGATGGCTGCGAGAGTAACAATTAGCAGCCAGAATTTCATTAAAAATAAAATGTTCAAATAATAAACCAAAGGTTTCGCTTGAAAAATCAATGGTTTTTCGACCAGCCAACTGATTTGCAACCCCCAAATCAAAAAAATAAAGAAGAATCAATACATTGATTATGGGCAGAATTTTTATCAGATAGTTGTAGGTAATTTCCAGCGTTTATG
>DNMA01000215.1:572-8749 GCA_003489505.1 Legionellales bacterium
AATTTCCAGCGTTTATGCAGCCACCACCATTGTTCGGGGTGTTCTAGAATAATATTTTCTAAGATTTGATTGTAACGTAAAGTATTTTCATAAAGGGCTTGTTCAGGATCAGGATAAGAGACCCATTCAACAGGTGGGAAAAATTTTAACACATGTTGATTGTCTCGAGTTCGATAACTAGCTGCAGGCACAACGGGGACATTGGCATAATAAGAGACCATGGCAAGGCTACGATAAGTTCCTGCTTTTTTTCCAAAAAATTCAACCGCTAGACCATCTTTATTGGCCAAAGTGGCATGCTGGTCCAGCACAAAAATAACAGCATGATTTTTTTCAAGCGCAGACAAAATTTTATCTAAGGCATTTTTTTTGTTAATAATGCGAAGGCCTGCCTGAAAGTATCGTTTAAATAAGATATTTTCTAAACTTTTTAAACCGATACTTTTTCGAATAAAGTGAAAATGACCTTTAAATTGTTTAAACTGAGAAATGCCTCCGAGTGGAGCAAATTCCCAATTACCAAAATGCCCGGTGAGCACCAAAACACCACGCCCATCTGCAGCAACATCCAATAAGTGTTGATAGCCATCGATGCTAACACTATCCTCTAACTGTTTTTCAGTTAAAAAACGCAATTTAAAAGTTTCAGTAATGATTTTACCAAAATGAGAATAAAAAGCGGTCATCAGATGCTTTTTAGCTTTTGGCGAAATGCGTTGTCCATACACTTGCTCAATATTGGCCAAAATAACTTTTTTACGATAAGGCAAGACAGACGACATGAATCGACCCCATGTCGTCACGGGTATTTCAAGAATTTTTTTTTCGCTTGATTGTTCAATCATAATTGCGGGCAAGCTTCCAAAATTGTCACTGCATTCATACTCGCAAAACCTCGGTTGATGACCATCGCTTTTGCACTTTCCTGAGATATGCTTTTTGCTTGAGAAACCAAATCGATGCCAAGACAAGAGTTTGAAAGTTCAGGATTGGCAACGGCAGGAATAGTGTTTTCTTGCAAGGCTTTAATGGTTAAAACAACATCTAATAAACCTGAAGCACATAAGGTATGACCCATCAACCATTTATAAGCTGTTACAGGAATAGCTTTTTGACCAAATACCTGTTCAATCGCTTTTGCCTCAGACGTATCTGATTTTTGATTACCATTGCCGTGTGCAACAATAAAATCTACATCAGAGGCTTTAAGCGCTTGTGCACTTAAAGCTGATTGCATTAATTCAGCCAAGGGTAAACCTTCATCTTGTAGTGAAAACAATCCAGCGCCCTCTGTACGGAATTGTCCACCACAGACCTTAGCAAGCGGTTGAACACCACGAGCTTCAATACTAGCCTGGCTTTCTAAAACCAATGCTGCAGCACCTTCCGCCAAAACTGTACCGTCGTGTTGTTTTGCAAAAGGCGAAATGCCTTTTTCACTTAAAACACCTAATTGTTCATAATAAAATCGTGCTTGTGGTTCAGGTCCAATATCATAAGCAACTACAACCACTCTATCCGCTTGTCCTGTTTCAATTGCCCAATATGCCTCAATGAGGGCTTGCAAGCCACCAACGGCATGATTGGTAATATTGTGATTAATACCCTTACAGCCCAACTGGATTCCGGTATAGGCCAATACATTATTCGGTAAAATTCTTAATAACCACATGGGATGTACAGACTCAAACAAATTTTTTGCAAAATATTGCATATCGCCTTTGGCTTTTCCCACCAAAGACAAAAAGTCATATTGTTGAAAATATTTATTACCAGGAGAGCCAACAAATACACCTGTTCTATCACATAACTGGATATTATTCTCGGTTGCGTCTTTAAGGTATTCAGTCAGACCACAAGAATCAGCCGCTTGAAATGCTGCATAGAGTCCCATGATATCTTGACGAGAAATGACCTTCATCAGTTTTCGGTCAGGTAGGGCTTTCTGCCAATTAAAATCTTTAATTTCACCAGCTAATTGATTAGACCATTGTTTCAAGTCATATTCTTTAGATTGAGCAATTTGAGTTTGACCTGCCATCAATGCAGACCAATGTGAATCCACATCATGACCGCCTGCACTTAATGCAGCATAACCTGTAACATAAACAGTCATTATCTTTTTCTCCAATGAGGATGCTTAAATACTAAGGAGCTATTGGAACCGCCAAAACCAAATGAATTACTCACCGCCACACCAATGGCTTTTTCACGAGGACCTTCTGTCACATAATCCAAATCACAATCTGGATCTGGTGTTTGAAGGTGTGCGGTCATCGGTGCGATACCCTCTTGAATAGCTTTAACGGTAATCACCGCCTCTAAAGCGCCAGCTGCTGCAATCAAATGACCTGTTTGAGCTTTGGTTGAACTCACTGGGATTTGATAGGCTTGCTCACCAAATACTGCTTTAATCGCATTGGTTTCACTCAAATCATTCATCTTGGTTGAAGTACCATGCGCATTAATATAGTCCACATCATAGGGCATAACACCAGCATCCGCTAATGCTTGTGTAATTGCTTGAATTGCACCATCACCATTGGGATGAGAGTCGGTAATACGATAAGCACTAAGACTATTACCCTCACCGGCTAGTTCTGCATAAATTTTAGCACCACGAGCAACAGCACTTTCCCATTCTTCTAACATAAGAAAAGCAGCACCTTCGCCTAGGACAAAACCTTGGCGAGTTCCATCAAATGGACGGCTTGCATTTTCAGGATCATCATTATCAGTAGATAATGCACCTAATAAACAAAAGCTTGATAAACCCAATGGATGAATCATCGAATCAAAGCCGCCCGCTAAAATTTGGTCTGCTTCACCACGACGAATCGCTTGTAATGCAAGACCTAGGGCTTGACCACTGGAAGCACAAGCCGTATGAACGGCATTGGCATAACCTTTAGAACCAAATGCTTGAATGAGTGCCGATAGGCCTGCATTGGATGTGGTTTTAGCAAAATCTGCTTGCTGATAAAAATCTTGTTTGGTGTCTTGTAATTTTTGCCAATCAATCTCGTCTTCTTCATTGGAGACGACTTGTTGGAAACGTTGTAAATATTCAAACTCAGCTGTCATCATGCCACAACCGGCAACGATACCAAAACGATAGGGATTTTGAACTGCAAAACCAGAATCCTGAAAAGCTTGATGAGCCGCTTCCATCGCAAATGAGGTAAAACCCATTAAAGTACGTTGTAATTTTTGCGCATTAGGATAACTAGGTACAAAATTCTTTACTTCTGCAGCAATCCGGGTTGGAAATGCGCTTGCATCAAATTGTTTGATATCTGCAATTCCGCATTGTCCTGCCAGTAAATTTTCCCACAATTGAGGAATATCATTACCAATCGGACAGATTGCTCCTAAGCCTGTTACGGCAACACGACGTTGTTGCATTACCCCTCCACTTGATAAACCAGGTCGACTACACATACTCTTTTATTGGGTAAAAAACTTCTCAGGTGTAAAACCAAAGCGTCTTCACTTTTCTTTTTGACCAGTAATTCTGTTTTAATAACATCCCCGGGTTGCACAAAATCACTCATTTTAATTTTTTCCATTCGTAATAAGCGATATTGAGATGCCCAACCAGAGGCAGATAAAAATTCTTCTGCCATTTGTCTTTTGCATTCCAAAAGAACCGTTAAAGGTAGGACGGGTTTATTTGGAAAATGGTCTGCAAAATACAATGCACTTCTAGATATTTTTTTGAACGCTTTGCAAGAATGCGTGGCTTGCATATCATAAATTTTATCAAACCGCATTGAATATTCTTGAATGCTAGTATTCAATGACAAACTGTCATCAAAATGATAAAAACTTTCATCCTCTATCTGAGTGGGTCTATCAATTTCTAAAAATTGATTTTTAACCCACTCAGGGTCTATAAATTGTTCCATTGGTAACATAGGACCAATTGCACCATTGACGCTAAATACCAACTCACCATTGACACTGGCATGACCATGATATTCAACGGCAACATCATCTAAAGCATCAATTTCACACTCTAATAATAAAGTTTGCCCCACATAAGCAGGTTGATGCATCAAGGCTTCGGCAACCACTCCCGCCACTGGGCGCAAAGTAAAGTTTTTTTGTTGCATAACATGCCATGCAGCTAACTGACCGATGGTTTCTCCAATGAGGCTTGGAATAAAACATAAAGAATCAGATTCTTTAGACCGACATAAAAAAACATCATCAGGTGTAATATGTTTTACACCTGTGATTCGACGAGGATGTTCTCGATTGAGAATTTGATCAACAAATAAAAAACGCATTCAAAATTCCAATTGAATTATGCAGTAGCTTCCGCTTTA
Source organism: Legionellales bacterium (assembly GCA_003489505.1). GTDB lineage: Bacteria > Pseudomonadota > Gammaproteobacteria > Legionellales > Legionellaceae > UBA2653. Next base: position 4,904 of record DNMA01000215.1, read on the forward strand.
GCTTTTAAAGCAGAATCAACTAATTTACAGAAGGTCTCAACTGTAAATAACATAGGAATCTCGCTGGTTTTCATGCTAGCTTTGAAATATTCTTGTGGAACTTCTACTAAATAGCTTTTTAATGCGACTAAACCTTTTTCGGTTAATACGCCATTTTGTTCAAATTCAGCTTCAGTTAAATCACCACGTGCATTTTTTTCTAATTGTCCACGTGGGATTTTAATAGAAAATTCTTTTTCCAATTGGAAAACGAGGTCTAGAAAATCAATGGACTCTGCACCTAAGTCTACAATCAAACGACTTGCAGGCTGGACTTTATCTTCATCAATCACTAAAACATCGACGATAATATCTTTGACTTTATTAAAAATTTCTTGATTGTTCATTTTCAAACCTTACTTAATGATTTGGACGAAATTGTAGCATAACTTTTTTAGATGCCGAAATTGAAATATCATTTTTTTTTAAAAATTTATTTTATTAATAACGATAGGTTTCAGATTTGTACGGTCCATCAATATGCACACCTAAATAATTTGCCTGCTCTGGACTTAAGTGGGTTAGTTTAGCACCAATTTTTTCTAAATGTAAACGTGCCACTTCCTCATCCAAATGCTTAGGCAGAACATAGACTTTTGGCTGATATTGTCCATGTTTTTGAAATAACTCGATTTGAGCTAGCACTTGATTGGTAAACGATGCTGACATCACAAAGCTGGGATGGCCATTTGCACAACCCAAATTCATCAAACGACCCTCCGCCAATAAAATGAGTTGTTTTTTAGCAGATAGGGAGACTAAATCGACTTGAGGTTTCACATTGGTCCATGGAAATTCTCGAAGTGATTCAACATCAATTTCTGCATCAAAATGACCAATATTACAAATAATAGCAAGGTGCTTCATCTTTTTCATATGGTCTAAGGTAATAACGCGAACATTTCCTGTTGCAGTCACCACAATATCCATCTCTGCAATCACATCATCGACACAAACTACTTGATAACCTTCCATCGCAGCTTGTAATGCACAAATGGGGTCAATTTCAGAAACCATGACAGTAGCTCCTTGACCACGTAAGGCTTGTGCACAGCCCTTACCCACATCGCCATAGCCCAAAACCAAGGCCTTTTTGCCAGCCACCATGACATCTGTTGCTCGCTTGAGGCCATCGAGAAATGATTCTCGGCAACCATATAAATTATCAAATTTAGATTTTGTTACAGAGTCATTGACATTAAACGCAGGCACTTTCAACTGCCCGGTTTTAGCCATGTCATACAGACGCGCCACACCAGTTGTGGTTTCTTCAGATAAGCCTAAAATGCCGGGCAATAATCCAGGATAATCTTGATGCACCATAGCGGTTAAATCACCGCCATCATCTAAAAGCAAATTAGGTGTCCAATCAGTAGGGCCAAGCAGTGTTTGTCGCACACACCACCAGTATTCTTCTTCTGTTTCACCTTTCCAAGCAAATACAGGAATTCCTTTGGCTGCAATAGCTGCAGCCGCGTGGTCTTGAGTCGAGAAAATATTACAAGATGACCAGCGAACACTGGCACCTAAGTCAATTAAAGTTTCAATTAATACCGCAGTTTGTATAGTCATATGCAAACAGCCAGCAATTCTTGCGCCTTTTAGGGGCTTGATTTGACGATATCGTTCACGAAGCACCATCAGTCCTGGCATTTCATGTTCTGCTAATTCGATTTCTTTACGTCCCCAATCAGCAAGACCGAGATCTGCCACACGAAAATCCTTTAATGATGCTTTTTCTTGAACGATATCCATATCGTTTGATTCCTTTTTTTTAAGATTAAAGAGCTTTTGCTAAAATATCTGCCTTATCAGTGCGTTCCCATGGGAATTCTGGGCGACCATAATGGCCATAAGCGGCAGTTGCACGATAAATAGGGCGTAATAATTGATGCGCATTGATAATCCCTTGAGGGGTTAAATCAAAGTGCTCTTGAATTAAATGAATCAATTCAGATTCACTTAAACGACCTGTGCCGAAGGTTTCAACATAAATAGATACCGGTTCTGGAATACCAATCGCATAAGAAAGCTGGATTTCACATTTATCAGCTAAACCAGCTGCAACAATGTTTTTGGCCACATAACGTGCAGCATAAGCTGCAGAGCGGTCAACTTTTGAAGGGTCTTTCCCAGAGAAGCAACCACCACCATGACGAGCCATACCGCCATAAGTATCCACAATAATTTTACGCCCTGTTAAACCACAATCACCTAAGGGTCCGCCAATGACAAAGCGTCCAGTTGGGTTAATAAAATAGCGAGTTTGAGAACTTAACCATTCTTGAGGTAAAACAGGTTTTACAATTTCTTCATTCACTGCTTCCACGAGGTCTTGATGACGAACATCTGGAGAATGTTGGGTTGAGAATACCACGGTATCAATCCCTACTGGCATCCCATTTTCATAGATGACCGTTAATTGACACTTACCATCTGGACGAAGCCAAGGTAATACATTATCTTTTCTTAAATGTGCTTGGCGTTCTGCCATACGGTGCGCATAAGCAATAGGTGCTGGCATCAAGACATCGGTTTCACGGGTAGCATAACCAAACATCATCCCTTGGTCACCAGCACCCATTTGACCACCAGATGATTCATTGGCGTCTACACCTTGTGCGATATCAGGTGATTGTTTACCAATTGCAGTTAAAACCGCACAGGAAGCCCAATCAAATCCCATTTCAGAGCTGTTGTAACCAATATCTTTAATCACATGTCTAGCAATATCTTCTACATCCACCCACGCTTTGGTGGTGACTTCGCCTCCAACAAAAACCATACCGGTTTTAACCAAGGTTTCACAAGCAACACGTGCATGGGGGTCTTGGGCAATTATCGCATCAAGAATCGCGTCAGAAATTTGGTCAGCAATTTTATCTGGATGGCCTTCCGTAACCGATTCAGAAGTAAAAATTTGGGTTTGAGTCATTACTACTCCTACATGACAAATTAAAAAATAAAAAAAATTACCACTATTCTAGCGATTTTTAGTAAAAATTAAAAGTATTGGTGGTCATCCAGAAAAAGGAAGACTGAAAATCACTTCAAGTCTTCCTAAAAGTTAGATTACACTCTTAGACCCGACATTCCGCACCCCAGTTTAAGAATAAATTTTCATGAACGGTTTACCAATGGCATTTAAGAGTATTTGATGCCTCTCTTTGAGATTGATAACGACAATTTGATTGATATTATTTTGAGTGATATCCAGAACATGGATGCCCTGAAAACATTGAAATACCCATCTTGCTGTAGGATTTTGACAAGGCTTCTTTTTCATATCAGGAAAATATGTTGCTGTCTTTTTCAATGCTGTTCTAATTAGATGCTCCAAGGCAGCATAAACCATTAAACAACAAGTCATCACCATAAGTAATGCTTCTATTCGTTCAGGTTTTTTTAAAAATAATGATGCAACAAGAAAATCAGGACTCTTTAAAAATCGAAAACCGCCTTCAACTTTTTGTTGAGATTTGTAATGGTCTAGCATTGCTTGCATATCAAGGTGTTCCGAGCAATCATTGGTTGCCAGAATAAAGATACCTAAATTTTTTTCCGCTTTTTTTCGATGCTCAGATGAGCATATGATTTTGCCACTGACTTGATAAAATATCATTCCTTCAGCAGTTAATGATGGTCGACCACGGCTCTTATGTTTCGTGATTTTCTCTATGTTAAAGGATTCCAGGGATGCAAAGCTTTGTTCATTCTCCCAGCGATTAATCGCCTTGAGCGCATCAGCTTCACAAGAAAAATCTAGCTGACACAGTTTGTTAAATGATTTTTGAGAGACTTCTATCG
>DNMA01000217.1 GCA_003489505.1 Legionellales bacterium
TAACTATATGCTCTGGTGCATGGAAACTAAAGCCCAACAAGTGCTGTTAAACCCTGAACACATCTATTGGCATCAAATAGAATATCTTGCCGAGGAATTAAGCAGAGCTGCATCGGAGACATCCATAGAGGTGAGTTTATTTTTCATACATCTTTTTAATAAAACGATTCAATTTCAAAAAAATCATTTAGGGCATTTTCTTTTAAGCCGAAATCCTCTTTTTAAAAATATAGGGGTTCGCGAATGTTTACCAGAAGACCCACTGAGAGAAGCCATTGAACATAAAACGCCTTTATTCATGGCGCTATATTATCAAAATCTCTCCATGCTCAGCGCTTTAAAAATCCAAGCTGCCAAGATGAATGCCGATGATATTCAAAGCTTACAAGGATTATTAATCCATTTGGTTATTCAAAGAAATGAAAAACATTTTGATTTCATTTTAAGGCATTACAGTCGAATATTAAAAATTGAGGGTTTTCAAGAAACCCTCATCAAGGCTTGTGATGAGCACACGCCAGCCATGAAAAGAGTGATTGAGCGCTTATCTGAGCCTCGTGCAGCATCGATTCGGCGTCAAAGCTTTTTTATTCAAGCGCCAACGCAAGAACCCATGACCATTGAGGCACTTCGTTCAATCTTTAAAATGCCTTAAACGATCCCTCGTTCTTTTTTATCTAATAAATACATTTCCATGGTGCTCGCAATGGCAAAAGCTATCGAGCACTCATTGGCTCTTTTGATTTTTTCAGGGTCTTTCATAAAGCCTGATTCATCGCCAATAATGGATAAAATTGCTCCACAGCGAATAGTCTCTTGCGGATTGAACATATCATGATATCTGGCAGTTAGAATAGGTCCTAAAGTAAAAAATTGCGCACACTCCATCTCGGAAGCAATCACACCTGCGTTGCGAATAGCATCCATGTAATCCATGCTATCTTTAAGTAATGAGAATTGATATTCTCGGGCAAATAAAGAGCTTTTGGAATGAACAATACCAAAATGAATTTTTCTATCAGAAAATAAATTCTTTTGCGCTGCCAATTTTGAAGCCTGAATATATTCAAACGATGCCATAGCAGGAAACTCTGGATAAATATAATCCCAGGAAGCTTTATCGTCACGCACTGCACCAGTTGCAACAACTAAATCACCACCTTTTACAGCCTCTGGATGTAAGGTACCAGAAGTGCCTACTCGCAGTAATCTTTTCGCACCAAGCATCGCTAATTCATTAATAATGATATCTGCACTAGGGCCGCCCATTCCTGAGGAAATCGCTGCCACATCCACCATGCTGCCATCAGGCGCTTTGAGTTGCCCCATATAAAGGTTATGTTGTCGGGGATGATATTTTTCAGTCCGATGACTAAAAAGCTCAGAAATTTGACGTGCTCTACCATCAGAACCGGTGATAAAGAAATATCGTCCTATACCATGATTGCCTTGAATATCGTCTGCTGTTGCATTGATATGTTGTACTACAATAGCCATTCAACCATTCCTTAATACATATTTTTTATTATTCGCTACTCAACTGGCGAATTCTTTCAATTTCCATGACCATGGCTTTAAAATAATCATAAGACATATAAAAATTACCATGGTCGCCTATTTTATCCCCCCAAGAATTTCTGAGGGTTAAAAGTCCTCGATGGATTCGACCAAAATCATCTTTTGCATAAGCATTGTCATCAAATCCAGTAATCAGCATTGCATGTCCGGCAAATTGGGGATTTTGTTTAATATCTTGCATAATTTCAGGGGTCAACAGCCAAGTGTCATTAAATGCCTTATGGGTCCCAACTGCTCCAGCTAAACCGATATCGGGTTCAGCTAATAAGACGCCGATGACAATCCTGTCACCTTTTAATAAAACCGTTTTCACATGATTTAATAAACTTTGCATATCAACCGATTCATGGCTACTTTGATACACATCTAAAATCGAGCTCCAACCTATACGATAATCCATCATGGATTCACTGTATTGATGAAAATCAATTAATGAAATTTCATCACCAATATCTTTTTCAACTAGTGGATATTCTTTCAAACCACCACAACCATATTGATTTTGAATATCTTTTTTAATAAATCCAAACAATTCTAATTGAGATAAGACGGCATTACCCAAAGCACCATCCCAGCCACTTTGTGTAAAGCCATATTTTTGTAAATGCCGACCCAGCTGTAAACTACACAAAGGACTGACATAGTCGCCCTTTTTCAAAATCGCATCGATGGCTGCAGCTGCCGCAAATTCCACGCAAGAACCATGAATGCCTTGGTTCATCACAGGAACATTATCCATCCCTAATTGCACAGAGGAAGGCGTGCTGGTCAAAGAATGCACCTGCTCGGATTTTTTTTCTAAGCTTTTAATTCTTTTCAAATAACTATTTTGTGCTTTTTGACTCAGCTTCATAGACATTAAAGCAACTGTTTGCGGTCTAGATTCCTGGGCCACTCTTGGCAAAGTCGGTTGTGGAATAATTTGTTGAATGACCCCCGTAACTTCAATATCTTCCGCCATGGCTTGAATGCATAAAACGCATAAAAATATATATTTACTCAATCCTTTCATATTTTAAGCTCCATTGGTCTTAAATAAGTTCGTATGTATATTAAACATTTATAAATCTTGAACTAACGTCATCATGACTTTTTTAATTAAGGATTGATGATTGAGCCAATCCATGCCTAAAGATCTAAATTTTACCCAAAAAACATCGGTAATTCCAAAGCAATTTTTAATTAATTTCATTCCTAGAATCAATGGCAGCATTTTAGCTTTTCTTTCACGTTGATATTTGGCCAATAGATTAGCAGCAGATAAAGCCTGAGGATTATCCAAAAAAAGATTCCTTAAACACAAAAGATCAGCAAAACCTGCATTTAAACCTAATCCTGCTAATGGATGGAAATGATGGGCTGCATCTCCCAGCAAAAGCCAATGATTATCAAAATATTTTTTGGTATGCAAATAATGTAGCGGAAATGTTTTTAAGCCTTTGACGGCGATGACTTCCCCGACTGCGCCCTCCCAATAAATATTGAGCTTTTCACACAAGGCTTTTTCATCTAATTGAGCATATTTTTTTGCCAAAGGCGTATCCAAAGACCAAACCATCGAATATCGACAGGGCTGGGCCAAAGGCAAAAAGGCTAAAGGACCATGTGCCCCAAATATTTGCAGTGCATGTCCTTGATGCGGTTTGGTGACCTCAATTTCTGCAACTAAACCGAGTTGATGATAAGAGCCTCTTTCACAAGGCACTTTTAAAGATTGTCGAACAGGTGAATGCGCACCATCAGCAATACATAAAAAATCCGCCCGAACTTGTCGTCCCTCGGCTAATTTTAAAACCCAAAAATTTTTTTCATAGACACAAGATTCAGCTGATGGGGTTTCAAAAACAGGGATCTGCATTTCATTTAATTTCTTCCAGCACGCCTCCCATAGGGCTTGTTCCTCAACAATGGTAGCCAGTTTAGTTTGACTGATGTCAGCGGCTTGTAATTCCAGTTGGGCATGGCCAACACCATCCCAAATTAACATTTTTTTGATTACTTGTTGGGCATCCTCCGGAATATTTTTTAGAATTTCAAATTCCTTTAATAAATTAAGTGATGTCTGGCTTAAGGCAAAAACTCTTTTATTATCACCTTGAATTTTTTGTAATGCAGGTCGCCATAAGGCCACATCCAATTGATTTTTTTTAAGTAGAATGGCTGTTACCATAGCAATGATGCCCCCACCCCATACTGCGACTTTATTCATGCCCTTCTTCCAAAAAATTATAAATTTCTTCCGGCAAAGGATATCCTAAGCCTTGTGCATAATTAGAAAATGTTTGTCTTAAGCCTAAATGATTGCTTAAAGCGATAAGTCCTATGCCTTTGATGAATCCAGGGAAGCGATTAAAACCACTTGCTAAAAATCGAGTTAATTTTAAAGTAAACTCCTGGTCTTTTTTACGCCTTAATAAATAAATTGGAAACGTGTCTGAACTGATACCATATTCCTGAAGTACCGATAAAAAAGTCACCACATCTCTTAAACTTAAATTAAACCCCTGACCTGCTACAGGATGCAAGGTATGGGCCGCATTTCCTAAAAATAAAATATTTTGATAAGACTGCACAGGCATAAAAATTTGTCTGAGCGGATAAGTTCGTATGGATTGAACACTTAAAATATCACCCATACGATGGGCCAATTGTTTTTCTAAGCGATCTTTAACATCAGAAAAATGCTGGTCTCGCATCAGTTGGGCATTTTTTTTTGAAAGACTCCAAACGATTGCCATATCATGCGTATGCCAAGGTAAAAGCGCTAAAGGCCCTATATCCGTAAAGCGCTCAAATGCTAGGCCCTCATGGGGATGCTTTAAACTTAACATCCCAATCACTGCTTCTTGCTCAGGCTCAAGCTCTACCGGTAATCCACAAGCTTTGCGAACAGACGACAAAGCACCATCTGCAGCAATAATAATTTTGGTCTCAATATCAAAAAATGCTTCATCTTGTTGAATAGTGACTGTCTGGGTTTTGGCATCAAAACTTAAAAAACGACCATTGATTAGAGCCTTGGTTTCATGTAACTGAGCACATATTGCTTTTTGCAATTCATTTAAATCAATGACTGCGCCAAGATGCTCAAGTTGTTTTTCATTGAGTAACAAATGTCCAAATGCTGATTCAACAGAAACATGAATATTTCGAATATTGGTCGTTTGTGCCCAAACAGATGACCAAATATTAAGATATTTTAAAATGGCGATACTAGTTTTAGATAAAGCCAATGGGCGAATCCCTGAAAAAGGCTTAGATAAACTCTCATCGACTAGTCGATAAGAGATACCCAATTGCTCTAAACCTTTAGCAAGGCTTAAACCAACAATCCCTCCACCAATAATTAACACATCGCAGGTTTGCTTTTTCATTAGAGACCAACACCTTTTAAATCTTGCACTTGTTTTGGTAGCTGATGAGAAAATACATAAGAACCATCTGGGGTCACTAAAATATCATCTTCAATTCGAACTCCAATACCATGCCATTTTGGATCAATAGCAGGGGTAGGCGAAAAATATAAACCTGGCTCCACGGTTAAAACCATACCTGGGGTGAAACGAATAGATTGATTCTTTTCAATATAAGGGCCGACATCATGGACATCTAAACCCAACCAATGTCCAGAACCATGCATATAAAATGCTTTATAGGCTTGTTGTTCTAAAAGTCCGTCTAAAGAACCATGCAAAATCCCTAAATCTTTAAGCCCTTGGGTTAAAATGGTCACCAAACAATCTTGGATGTCGGTCCAAACCGCATCTGGAGAAATCAGATTGATTGCTGCAGTTTGGGCATCTAAAACCAGTTCATAAATGGCTTGTTGCTCTAAACTCCAACGCCCTCGCACCGGGTAAGTTCGGGTCAAATCTGCGGCATAACCCTGCCACTCGCCACCGGCATCAATTAATAAAAGATCTTGGTCTTCAAAACGACGTTGAGATTGTGTGTAATGTAAAATACAAGCATTCTCACCGGATGCAACAATGGAGGGGTAGGCCAACTCCATACAAGCATTTTTTTGCAGATGATATTGGAAAATGGCAGCCAGCTCATATTCATACTGACAAGATTTTACCGCCTTCATCACTTGAATATGTGCATCAACTGACAAATCCACAGCCTTTTGTATACAATCAATTTCAGCCACACTTTTTATTAAACGCATTTTGGAAATCAAAGGATCTATATCATGAAAAGCAGAGTCCAAGCCGCGCTCTTCACGTCGCATGCCTCGCGCTTTTTTCCATGCTGAAAATAATTGCTTTTCCCAATGACCAGTCTGTAAAAATGGATAGAAAATATTGCTGACCCCTTTTAGTAAGTCTATCAATTGGGTTTGAAAGTCTCCCATTGGATAAGCTTTATCGACCCCGAGTACATCACCAGCTTGCTCCTGACCTAAAACGGGGCCAGTCCAAATGGTTTTCAATGGGTCAGAGGGTTCACTAAATAAAATACTTTGCCCCTTAGCCAGCACCAATATGGCATTGGCCTCAGAAAATCCTGTGAGATATAAGAAATGACTATTTTGTCGAAAAGGATAATGTACATCACCACTTCGCAAAACCTCATGCGATCCAGGAATAATTGCAATACTATGCGTGGGCAATTTTTTTATTAATGCTTGTCGTCTTTCAATATATTCCTTTTGCGTCATCATGTTATACCTTTAAAGTGATTAATGGTGTGGGGGTGCATCCGTACCTTGTTGTTGATTCAAATCACAAAATAACTGCAATACCGCAAGGCGCGCATATTCTGTAACATCTAAATAAGCCTTTTCATCTTCGTCATTCAATTCTAAATCCTCTGCGTCCATTTCTGAAAAATCTTCAAAATGCTGCAAAAGCTCAATATCATCTTCGCTTTCAAAATCGTCTAAAGTTAAACCAGAAAGATTCAACCCTTCCAAAAAGCCTAAACACCAATCTGAAAATGCTAAAATTCTTTCCTGCAATACACAATTTTCAGGAGGCAATAACATTTTAAATTCAAAACCAAAATTATTAAGCCAGGTATGTGTGATGGTGTAAATAGAAAATAGAGCATGAGTGGATTGATGAAACGCAGGCCCGGTTTTATTTAGGATTAAAGAGCGCAAATAATTTTCTGCTTGCTCAGACGCACCTGCCACAATTAAGCCGGTTAATAAACCATGGAGATGAGAAACTTCTAAATCCAAATCCAAAGTTGATAAATCATCAATGATTTGTTCATAATTCGGCAACTGGTGAATGGTGTCATTTTTTTCTAACATAATTTTCCCAAATTTATTCTAAAAGATGATGATAACTGATTTGCTCAAATATGCCAAAATTGTTAACATGTACTCAGTGAAATATTTATTGGAAAAAAAATGAGTACGACCAATCAATGCAACATACAATTAATGAATAAGTCTTATAAAATCAAATGCCCTGTTGAAGAAATGGATAATTTGCAATTGGCTGCAAAAAAATTAAACGCTTGCATTTCTCAAAAAAAATCTCAATTTAAAACTTTAGATGAGACTCAAATTTTATTACTCGCAGCGCTTGATTTAAGCCATGAATTAATCAATCAAGAGCAAAAACAAAATCAGCAAAGAGAACAATTAGCTGATTTCATTCATACGCTTGAAGAGCGTTTACAAAAAGTCAACGAACCCGCTTAATTTTCCACTGTTAGCATTTTTACCGAGGTCAATGGTTTAGATAAAGTCTTACCCGTTTGACCTCTCTTCCCAATATAAGCCTGCCACTTTTTAAATTCTAAACGATGGGTTTGTTTTTTATCGGTCATCAATAAAGTATCGGCTTCATTTAAAATGACGGCACTTGATAAAATAATGGCTTCATGAGAAATACTAGACTTACACTTCATTAAGATATTTCCTTTCCCTTTACTTAAAACGGGCACCTCTGATAAAGGAATAATTAATAAGCGTCCGGCGGTATTGAGTAAAGCTAAATATTGATTTTCAATGTTAGCAACAGAAAGCACAGGCAGCAATTGACTATGCTCTGATAAATTCATGCAAGCCTTACCATTTCGATTTTTCGTGCCCACTGCTTCGACACTGGCACAAAATCCAAGACCAGCACTATTCATCATCAGATAAAAGCCATTTTTATCTTCTGCCCCCATCCCAATGAATTTTGCTCCATCAGCAGGATTCAATCGACTGGTTAACGGCTCTCCCTGACCACGCGCAGAGGGTAAACTATGTGCTGGTAATTGATAAACTTTCCCTTCTGTATCAAAGAAATGAATCATTTGTGAGCTTCGGGCTTTCACTTGCATCAAAAAGGCATCACCTGCTTTATAAGGATAGGTTTGGCCATCCGCTTCGGTGCCTTTCGCCGCTCGAATCCAGCCTTGTTTTGACATAATGACTGTTAGCCATTCATTCGATACCACCTCTGTAACCGACATGGCTTGTGCAGAGGCTCTTTCAATGATTGGAGCGCGTCTTGTATCACCATGTTTTCGAATGTCTTCTGCAATTTCAGATCTCACCAAGCCCCTCAGCGCAATTTCATCTTTTAACCATGCCTCGAGTTGCTTTTGTTCCTCTAATAAAGCTTGTTGCTCTTCTTTTAAAAGACCTTCTTCTAATTTTGCCAGATGTCTTAATTTGGTTTCTAGTATCGCGTGTACTTGTCGCTCATTCAAACCAAAGCGTGCCATTAATACAGCTGCAGGCTCATCTTCTTCACGAATAATACGAATGACTTCATCAAGGTGTAAATATACGATTAATAGGCCAAATATGACTTCTAGACGATCGAGTACTTGGTCTAGTCGATGATTTAAACGACGTGTAACGGTATTTAAACGGTAATGGATCCATTCATTGAGTAAAGTCAGTAAATCTTTAACTTCAGGACGTCCATTCAAACCAATGAGATTACAATTGTATCGATAGGTTCTTTCTAAATCCGTCGTTGCAAATAAATGACTCATTAAGTTATCAGCATCCACTCGGCCGGAACGCAATTTAATCACTAAACGAGTGGGGCATTCATGGTCTGATTCATCACGTAAATCTTCCACCATAGATAATTTTTTTTGTTGCATCTGTGCAGCGATTTGTTCAAGAACTTTTGCGCCCGATACTTGATAGGGGAGCGCATGAATAACAATTTGCTGACGTTCTAATTGATAAATTGCTCGACATCTGACGCCGCCGTTGCCTGTTTGATACATATTGACTATCTGGGCATGCGGGGTAATGATTTCTGCTTCAGTTGGGAAATCTGGGCCTTTGATATGCTTTAAAACATCTTTTAAAGTGCTGTCGGGTTTATCCAAAAGCATCATACAGGCTCTTCCAACCTCTATAATATTATGCGGTAAAATATCAGAGGCCATACCTACTGCAATGCCGGAGGCACCATTTAATAAAACATTAGGTAAACGAGCAGGCAATAAAGAAGGCTCTTTGAG
>DNMA01000107.1 GCA_003489505.1 Legionellales bacterium
AAAAGACGATATGAGTACTGCCAACTAAAAACCGAGATAACATTTAATTTATTAAAAGAAATATGCGGTGCATATTTTAGAGCCATGGTTTTGGCTCATCAATATCAAGATATGAGTATCATTGAGCCTTACTTATCAAGACCGTCCGAGATGGTTTTGAGAAACATTATCCGAAATCAACCACAAGATATTTTAGTCATACTCATTAAAAAATTTAATATTTCACTCACAGAGAATATATTAGATATTGAGCCTTCATCTATTATTGAGTTTGTTATTCGTGAAAATAAATGGAATACTTTTGAAGAGCTTATAAGAGAATTTTTAATTGATTTTAGATATAAATTAGCAGATCAACGTCCATTACCATTGGTATTTGAAATTTTAAATAATTCAATTATCCAGAAATTAATTGATAACTATTATCAATCTATTCTATCAAAAGATAATCCGGAATCTTTACTTCAAAAAGTAAAAGAGCATATTCAATCAAGAGATGTCATGATAGAAGAATTCAAATCATCAGGTTCAATCAGAGCAAACCTCAACAGACAGGCTCAAAATGGTCTTAAATCTGTAAGCCCCTCGGATATTTATATTGATTATGAATTTTTTGTCGCAAATTTAAGAATTGAAAAAATTAATGCGTTGTTGAAAGATTATAGAAAATTAAGTCTAACTCAAAATATAGCATTGGTGAAAGAAAAACATCTTTTAATGTTGCTCGTTAAAACATGCGCAGCAAGCGAATCAGAGCACATTAAATTCAAGATAATTGAGAAAAACTCAATTATTTCAAGTATGACAGAAGTAAAACCAATCAGTTATTATGCCAGTCTTCCTGGAATACCCTCACCAATTTTAGACTGCATCAGAATGATTAAAGAAAATATTATAGCTTATTTTAGTTTTTTGCCTGGTAATAGTTACCACATTTTAGTAAAGGCATACTTGCTTCATTTAGTGAAACAATTTGCAGAAAGTAGAGAGGCGTATGCAGATGAAACAGTCAGAGAAATATTTTCTTTTATCAGAGATACTGATAAAAGGGCTGGGCTAAGTATATTTTAATTTTCAACCGGAATGTATATCAAGTTTACAAATATACCATGATTCATTTCTCTATTTGGAGTAGTTAAGAATTGATTGAGATAACTCAGGTTGATAAATAATGTCGGTGTTAATTTTTGCTGAACCCCAAGAAAAACTCTATTTTGATCAATTGTTTGGGTCGTAATCCAAGGCGCTCTTTTAACATTTATTAATAATTCATCACTCATAACCAAGGATTGTCTATCTGTCAGCGGGATAGTCCAATAAATTCTTTCACGAAAACGTATTGACCAGTTATTTGCAAATTCTGGATATCTTTCTTCCAATCGGGTTCGGAATAAAAAGTCACCCAATACCGTATTGTTACTGACAAAATTAATTTGTTGCCATAGACGATACTCTCCTGAAATAATATTAGTAATATCGTCAGTAATATTATTTGCTCTATCGTTATTAACGATAGTTTGACCTATCCATAATTGCCACTTATCATCAACCCATGTTCCTATGCCAGTATTAAATAAAAATTGCTGATAACCACTGTTACGATTAACCATCCTAAATTGTGGTTCTACAACATATAACAAGTTGTCATATTTTCCGTTAAAAGTATAAAGAACCCAGGTTTTAAAAAAACTTGTATCTGCGGTTACAATAGTTGAAAAACTAATAAGCAGAATTAAAGCAAAATTTTGCAAAAAAATGCGCATATAAACTTTTTAAAAGAATGTATATTAATAGGTATGTTACTCAAAATGAAAAAAAGAGGAAAGAGGAAAGGGGAGTTATTGTCATATAGGGAATTTATTCGTCAGGCAGTTGGGTCGTAATTAATGTCATTGTTATCTGAGTCTGAAAATTTAAAGTTACTTAATGGCCGCCCAGCACTTGTCAGAAACGGCTTTTTGCCAAAGAGAACCAATCAAACAGGGATAGGTGATGTGAGTATTCGAGTTCCTATCCCCAAATTGAATCGACTGATGTACACGTTGCTACAGGTTCGACAGAAGTATAAATTTGGTTAAACAGTACAACGTAAGAGGAGTGTTTGAATAACACCCCTAATAAGCCTGATTATTTTTATAATCAGGCTTATACATACAGAGAGTCAGGGTGGATTCAACTGGTAAATGCAACTCTCTTTTTAATCCCAATTCACATCTAGTGATGGAAGTTCTAAAACATTTGTACGTGCATAAACTTTTGTATCACTTAATTGTTTAGTCGAAGGATTAATTCTATGATTCTTCAATATTCCTTCAAGTTTGAAACCCAAACGTTCGGCAAGTGTATAACTTCTTAAATTATTCACATCACATAAAATTTCTAAACGATTGGCTTTAAATTGTATAAATGCATATCGAATTACCGCATTTAATGCTTCGGTCATATATCCCTGATTTTGATGATCCACATGTAACCAATAACCAGTTTCAAAAGATGGAATGTCCCAATTCAAGCTATGAAAACCTGTTCCGCCAATATGGGTATTACTAGTTTTTTAAAAAAAAACAATGGTAAGTCATTCTTGAAAGAAGCCCAATTATTGATACACATTTTTACATAATTTTCAGATTCTTCTAAGGTTTGAGGTTGTTGTGCCCATATCATCCATTTTTTTAAATGCATTATACTTTTATTGATAGATTCATTAATAAT
>DNMA01000221.1:0-881 GCA_003489505.1 Legionellales bacterium
TCAAATCTTCAAGCACAAAACTAGTCGCGTGGTTTTTGACAGCCAATTTTGCAGTCTCTTGGTGAATAAAATCATGACGTTGATTCTTGAGCTTTTCATGCACCCTTGCATATAAACGCTTTTGTTTACTTCGATTCGATGAGCCTTTCTTCTGACGACATAATTTCTTTTGTACCGAGGCTAATCGTTGTAAGCCTTTTTTCAAATGTCTGGGATTAGCAACTTTATGCCCATCATGGCTAATGCCTAAATCAATCCCTAAAGTCTCCTCAGGCTTTATTGAAGTCGCAACAGGCATCACTTCATCTGTCGCTACCAATACGCACGCATAATAATGCTCAGTGGGTGTTTTTTTAATCGTCACCGTTTTAATAACTCCTGAAAAATCCCGATGCAGCCTAATCTTAATCGCTTTAATTTTGGTTAAGTGAATAAGCCCTGCCGCCTTATCAATCTCAACATGTTGAGGACACTGAAAAGATTGTAAGCCTTGATATTTCTTCTTTTTTTGAGGAGGTCGTGCACGGCCCTTGAAAAAATTCTGATAAGCTTTATCCAAATGGTCTAAACTGGCCAGCAAGCTTTGACTATTGACATCTTTGAGCCTTTGGTGGCGAAGAAAACCATATTCATCTACTTTTAGATATGCATCCCAATATCGGACCTTCTCGTTTTATCAATAGCCTGAAAACAGTCTCTAGTCGACTCATCCGAAAGGAGTTCTCTTCGCATCTTGAAAAATATTATTGGAAACCTGTGTTATGGACTCGAGCCTATTGTTTGATTACTGCAGGTGGCGCACCTATTGATATCCTCAAACAATATATTCAGAAACAAGAAACACCAAAATAATAAACGCTATCCATTTCCACCCAAACGCT
>DNMA01000221.1:1267-4934 GCA_003489505.1 Legionellales bacterium
CGCTTAATGCGGGCACCTCGAGATATTCAGCAATCGTTTGTCCAACATCTGCAAAGGTTTGTCGTGGCCCAATCGAGCCTGCTTGCACTTGTGGACCAAACATGACTATTGGAATATGTTCACGGGTGTGATCAGAGCCTGCGAGAGTTGGGTCACAACCATGATCTGCTACCAAAAATACGATATCTTCTGGCTGTAAAATGGATTCTAGCATTGGAAGATTTTTATCAAACTGCTCTAAGGCTTTTGCATAACCTTCAATATCACGACGATGACCGTATTTTGAGTCAAAATCTACAAAATTGGTAAACACAAGACTTCCTGCTGGTGCTTTTTTCATAATCTCAATGGTGATATCAAATAAGTCTTGATTATCTTCACCATGTAAAACATCTGTGACTCCTTGATGAGCAAAAATATCTGCAATTTTTCCAATGGCATAAACACGATGACCGGATACTTTTAAATGATCTAATAAAGTGGGTGCAAAAGGTGGCGTGGTATAATCACGACGATTGGCAGTTCGAACATATGCCCCAGGTTTGCCTACAAACGGTCTGGCAATCACTCGACCAATTTTATATTCATCAACAAGCTTTCTTGCCACTTCACAGATTTCATATAAACGCTCTAAACCAAAATGTTCTTCATGTGCAGCAATTTGAAAAACGCTGTCTGCAGAGGTGTAGACAATTGGAAAACCAGTATCATGATGTTGTTGACCAAAACGGTCAATGATTTCAGTACCTGAGGCATGGCAATTAGCCAAGACGCCTTTTAAACCAGTTTCTTTTAAAAATTTTGCAATTAACTCATCTGGAAAACATGGAATTGTTTCTGAAAAATAGCCCCAATCAAAAAGTACAGGCAAACCCATCATTTCCCAATGACCGCTTGGCGTATCTTTACCATGACTTTGTTCAATGCCAAAACCATACTGGCCTTGAACTGAAGCATTTCTATGGTAATTCAAACCAGAACTAAGTTCTAAGGCATGCAATAAGCCCCAACGTGTTAAATTTGGAATATGCATTTTGGGAAACGCATCGATGATATGCGCAAGCGTATTGGCTTTTTCATCACCGTATTTTACAGCATCTAAAGAGGCTCCAATGCCTAATGAATCCATCATTAAAATACAGACACGACCTGATTTCATGCAAAATCCTATATTAAATCATTAATGAATATCTCGTAAACGAGCACTTAAGAAATAAGCTAATGCAACCCCTAAGGGTAAAATAATAGCAGCCATTTGATAACTCGCTAAAGAATAAACTGGAGCACCTTGAGTCACTGTAGCCTGAGAATAATGTGTCAAAATAAAACTATAAATATTTTGATAAACGACATATCCACCTTGGGTTAAAACAGAAATTGCGCTGACTGCCATCGCAGTAATCGCTGGAGGGTGAGTTTCTGCTACAAATGCATAACTAATCACTTGTGCTGCAGTCACCAATCCCATCAAGAAAAATAAAATACCCATTTGCCAAGGCACAAGAGGCAAATACATGATCATTAAACTCAACCATAGCGTAATCGCAGCTGCAATTTTCATAGGCATGACACGCTTTTGTAAATGATCAGATATCCATCCTACTAAGGGACCGCCAATAATAGCCCCTAAAAATAACATCGCATTAATCAATGATGCTTGTGACTTCGTGATAGACAAACGTTGCATCAAATACAAAGTTCCCATCATCGCACCAAAAACGGCCACCGCCATATTCATGAGACTAGTGTATAAAGCTGCTTTGATGATGGAAGTGTTCAGATATATTTTTTTAAATGTTGCCAATACATTGATTTTAACGGGCTCATGTTTAATTTCACAAGGTGTATTGGTTTCTCGAATACCAAGCATCATTAGAAAAAACAAGATCATGCCAAACCAGCCGACCACATCAACAGCATTGCGCCAACCAATATGTTGTACCATCTGAGCCAGAGGATACTGAGAAATAATGCCACCAGTCATTGCAAAAGTTACAATAATACCGGTAATCATAGCCATACGATTGGCAGGAAACCAATGAGAGGCTACACGAATTGGGCCTAAGAAACAAAAAGCACTACCAATCCCTGCAATAAATCGACAAAATAAAGCCACCGAATAACTGGTGGTATGTGCAAATAAAAAAGTACTGAACACACAGGAAATCATTGCGATTAAGAGCGTTTTCTTGGGTGAGTAATGATCAAGCACATAACCTGCGACAAACAAAAAAATCACATTGGATAAATAATAAATGCTAGAAAGATAAGTCATCTTATCTGCACCCATTTGAAAATCTCGCATCAAATTATCGGCAATCGAAGAAAACATATTGCCTTGAATAAATTCATAAAAGAAAAATAAGGATGCCGCAAAACAAACAAAAAACGGCAAAAACTTAGAATAATTTAATTTAGCAGATGTTTCCCTGGCAAGATGCATAAAAAATTAAGACTCCAGTTGATGATGGCAATTTGTTTCTTTCATGACAGCCATGGCTATTAAAGCAATGATAATGCTGACCGGAAATAAATACATAGCCAGTTTAAATTGTTCAACGCTGACTGCCTGTTGTGGGCTTGGATTCAAAGATAATAAATAACCAAATAACATCTGCGCTAACATCCCACCGCCCATAATAATGAAAGATGCAATGGAACAAGCACGTCCAGAATATTGAGATGCATTACTTTCAGCAATTAACGGATAGCTAATGACTTGTGCAGAAGTAACAACCCCTAGACTAAAGAATATAAACATCATGGCTGAAAACGATAAATGATAATCACTAAGCACCAAAGGAATACTCAAAAATAAAGCACACCATGCACCCACCCACATCACAGGCTTTCTTTTTTGAATTTTATCAGAAATAAACCCTGCTAATGGGCAGCCAAGCATACTTCCTAAAAATATCATACTGACTGCATTGCTGGCTTGGTAAACTGTCATGCCTTGCACCACCTGCAAATACTGCATGCCCCACAAAGCACATAATACCATGATGGGTAAATTTAAGCAGGAAGTATAAAGTCCTGCAGAAACATTTTGAGAAGTGACAATATATTTTAAGCTTTCAAAAAAGCCCAGTGATTCATGTGATGAATGTGCGTACTTTTCTGACAAAGATTCAGGATAATTTTTTACAAATTGATAAATCAGAACCCAAATGAGTGCGCCCAATACGGCATTAGCCCACATAATATTTTGCCACCCATAAGCATGCAGTAACATCACCAATGGGGTGTGCGCAAACATCCCGCCAACAAAGGCCATATTGACTAAAATGCCCATAGCAAAAGCTTGTTTATTTGATGGAAACCAGCGACTAACGAGTACCACTAAGGATACAAAACAAAATGCATTACCAATACCTGTCATAAAGCGGGCAAGAAATGCCAGGGCAAAAGACTTTGCTATCGCAAAAATGACCACACCCAGAATGGAAACGGCTAAACTGTATAAAATGGTACGACGAGAACCAAATTTATCGAGTAGTAAACCAGCCGGCAATAAAAAAATAACATTACCCCACAAAAAGGCACTACCCAGTAAACTGACTTGAGAGGCATTTAGTTGGAAATAATTAGCTATAAAATGGTTAAGCGCATCAAAGCTACTGAGTTGAATAAACTCAAAAAGAAAGAATAAACTCGCAACAAAACA
>DNMA01000063.1 GCA_003489505.1 Legionellales bacterium
GGTTTGTTGACACTGGTTTTACTATGGGGCTTGGCGAGCTATCTGTTATCCGCTTACGAGTGGGTGATATTTGGTCTTAAAATTATTATTGTTTTGGTTTTAGCGCTTTATCTTAAAATCTGTTTACAGGAAAAAGGTGCGACGCGTCATCGCATGTATGCGGTACTGATTTTAATGTTTGAGGCGGTGATATTTTTTACGCTCTATCAACAAATGCCTACCTCTATCAATATGTATGCAGTCATGCATGTGCACCCTAAGGTTTTGGGATGGACCTTTGATGCGCAAAGCTTTCAAGCACTCAATCCTTTTTGGATTATTATCTGGAGTCCATTTTTGGCGAAGTTTTATCAAAAAAATGCTTTATCAAAACAACCTTGGTCAATTTTTAGAAAGTTTTCTTACGGAATGTTATGTAGTGGGATAAGTTATGGAATTTTATATCTGTCACAGTTTTATGCCGATGGGCAGTTTTACATTTCTGGTCTTTGGTTGGTGGTCAGTTATATTTTCCAAAGTTTGGCAGAGTTATTAGTTTCAGCGCTAGGTCTTGCGATGGTCGCAGAGCTGGTTCCCAATTACCGAATAGGTGGTGTAATGGGTATGTGGTTTTTAACTTCTGCAGTCTCTGGTTTTACTGGTGCAAAATTGGCAAGTTTAACAACCTTGCCAGATGGAAAGCTTACAGCAACTCTAGAATCTTTACAGGCTTTTGGTCATGTATTTGGTGGTATTGCCTTAGTGATATTATTGATAGCCGCTATCATGTTTTGGTCTAATCGATTTTTAGAAAAATGGGGGGAGCCTAAGGCTTAAAAAAAGAACAAAAAGATATTGAGTTTGAAGTTGAGCTGATTTATAATAGACCACTTTGTTAAATACATGTCTAGGTCATTCTCTAATGAAAAACACTGTTGAGTGCTCTACCCTTCAGACTTCTTTTTTTTCTACATACTCTGGTGTGGAAGGGGAAAAGACGTTTGCACACTTTACTCAAGAGGTTTTGAAGCTAGAGAGTGATGTCACTGATGAATTAAACACCATAAAGCAATCCTTTTCTGAAACCAATCAACCCTTTTTAAAATGGCTGATGTATCAGTCTTTGGTGGTTTTTGGAGGTGTTTACGCTTTTTTTGCTAGTTTTGATGGGATGTCTGCGGTTTTATTGACACTTTTTCCGTTTATTAATATTGGTTTACTCGTTGCTATAGGATTAGTAGCGGCATTTAGTGGTCTTGGGGTTTTTCTCGCGCGTGATAAAATGGCTATTGCGGAGACCTTAGAGATTACTGAAGAATATAAACTGGATTTAATTAATGATTATTTATTTCATCTAGAAAGATATTATGAAAACCGATACCTAGAAAGTTTAAAAACTTCAGGTGACTTAAGTATTTTGGATAATATTCTATATCTTAAGGTATTAAAGGACATCTTTGAGGATAAATCTAGGTTGAATCAAAATATTATTCGCCAGCCTACGAGTTATATCCAAACCCAAATGGTTTTGGGGATAGGGGCAATTTTATTTTTTAGTGATGGTTTTTTCATCGGTCAAAGTTTAGCGCTATTGATTTCATCATTTTTTGCTATCAATTCAGCCGCTTTGGTGCTAAGCATGGGTATTGTCATTGGTTTGATGGCTCTGTCATCTTATTGGTTTGTAGAAAGGCCTTATGTGGAGAAGTATTTATATCAAGACCTCTTTACCGATGAATCAAAAGTTCAGCTCAGTCTAGATAGAATCAATAATCAATTACAACATCTTGAGAAGTTAAAATTTGCAAAAGATGGCAGGGAAGAATCAAAGGGCCCTGAAGCCCTTCCTGACCCTTCCTTATGATTCTAGTGCGACAACCGCAGGTAGTTTTTCGCCTTCTAAATAGGCTAAAAATGCCCCGCCACCGGTTGAAATATAAGAAAGTTCCTGGGTGAGATCATATTGGTCAATGGCGGCTAAAGTGTCACCACCTCCTGCAATACTAAAGGCATCACTTTTGGCGATGGCAATCGCCAAAGCACGGGTTCCATAGGCGAATTGTGGGAACTCAAAGACACCAACTGGGCCATTCCAAATAATCGTTTCTGCTTCTTGAATTTTTTCAATGTAGCGGTGAATGGTTTCTGGACCAATATCAAAAATTAAATCGTCACTAGCAATTTGATTTAAGTTTTTATTAAACGCCGGACAACTCTCACTAAAATATTTACCAACGACTACATCTGTGGGCAGCGGAATTTCACAATTTTGTTCTTTAGCATAAGCAAGAAGTTTTTGGGCTTCTTCAATGAGGTCTGGTTCATAAAGTGATTGGCCAATTTCAAACCCGCTGGCTTTTAGAAGGGTATTGGCAATACCTCCACCTGGGATGAGTACATCAACTTGTTCAATCAGTTTTTTTAATAAAGATAATTTAGAAGACACCTTCGCACCACCGACAATCGCTACCACTGGGTGTTTAGGATTTTTCATTACATTTTCTAAAGCATGAAGTTCTTTAATTAATAAAGGCCCCGCTACCGCTAATTTTGCATATTCTGCAATGCCATAGGTGGAGGCATGTTTTCGGTGTGCTGTACCAAAGGCATCCATGACAAAAATGTCACCTAAATTAGCCAATTGTTTAGCCAGTTCCGGATCATTGGCTTTTTCGCCGACATTAAAACGCACGTTTTCGGCAATCACCAATTCACCTGGTCTTAAATCTACACCAGAAAGATAGTTGGTTTCAAATCGAACGGGAAAAGGTAAGCGCTTGGCAAAATATTCTGCAACAGGCTTTAATGAAAATTTAGCTTCAAATTTACCTTCTTGTGGACGCCCCAAATGCGATAAAACCAAGACGGCCGCATTGGCCTCTAAAGCTTGTTGTAAAGTCGGTAAAGCAGCCTCAAGGCGTTGCTCACTAGTAATGATTCCATCTTTGATGGGCACATTTAAATCTTCTCTGATAATGACTCTCTTTTGATGAAGATCAACATCTTGCATTTTTGGATAATCCATCATACACCTTTTAACAATTAAACATTTGATAGGCGGTATCAAGCATACGGTTTGCAAAACCCCACTCGTTATCATACCACGCCATAACTTTAACCAATCTATCCATGACTTTTGTTTGTTTTAAGTCAACGATTGCCGATGCTGAATGATGATTAAAATCACAAGATACTAAGGGTAATTCATTAATGCATAAAATTTTACCATCAGCAGCTTGTTTGAGGATTTGATTGACTTCTTCAACGCTGGTTGAACGGCTTGCAGTAAAGGTTAAATCCACGGTTGAAACATTTAATACAGGAACTCTTAAAGCAAAACCATCTAATTTTCCAGCTAGTTCAGGCAGCACCAAGCCAATCGCTTTGGCCGCGCCAGTTTTGGTTGGAATAATAGAGTGTGCAGCAGCTCGTGCACGCTGAAAATCTTGATGATTACCATCTAATAATAATTGGTCTTTGGTATAGGCATGAATCGTATTCATTAAGCCATTTTCAATGCCTAGATGTTTGGCAAGTGGATTCACCACAGGCGCTAAACAGTTGGTTGTACAAGAGGCATTGGATACAATGATATCATTGGCTTTTAAGATATCATGGTTGACACCATAGACGATGGTTGCATCAGGGTCTTGTCCGGGCGCTGATATTAGAATTTTTTTAGCACCCACTTCAATATGGCGCATCGCTTGTGCTCTTTCAGTAAATGCACCTGTACACTCTAGAACCAAATCAATTTGATGTTCTTTCCAAGGTAACTTTTCAGCAGCTCTTTCGCTAATGACTTTAATGGTTTGATCGCCAACAATTAAATGATTATTATCAATTTTGACAGGCTGATTAAAACGACCATGTGTGGAGTCAAATTGCGTAAAATGAGCAGTAGATTGAATGCCTGCTGTGTCGTTAATCATGACTACTTCAAATTCATGGCTTCTGTTTTCTTCAAAAATTGCGCGAAGTACACAGCGGCCAATACGGCCATAGCCGTTAATTGCAACACGAATTCTCATGTTTTTTCTCCAAACACCAATTTAGTTAACGGGCATCATGCCATTTTTAAGTAATAATTGTTTACTGGCTTTAATCACAGAGGGTAAATCCAACTCAAAGGCTTTTCGAACATCCTCTGCAGGAGCTGATGCACCAAAATCAGACAATCCCAAAATAGCGCCATCAAGACCAACAAACTGATACCAATAGGCTTTTTGTGCAGCTTCTATGGCAATTCGATTACGAATAGCGTTAGGCAATACACTTTCTCGATATTCTTCAGATTGTTGTAAAAAGACTTCAGGATTGGGCATTGAGACTACTCTAACACGAATATCTTCTTGCTGTAAAAGATGAGCAGCTTCAATTGCAAGCCCTAGTTCTGAGCCTGTAGCCATCAGGATGATATCAGGAGATTTGTGGTTTTCATAGACAATATAAGCACCTTTTCTAATCATTTCAGCATCACTAGTGGTTTGCTTGAATTCATTTAAGTTTTGGCGTGACAAAATAATGCAGCTAGCGCCTGTGTATTCAATGGACTCAGCCCATGCTACAGCCGTTTCTAAATTGGACGCAGGTCGCCATACACGTAGTTTCGGGGTATAACGAAGCATGGCTAAATGCTCAATGGGTTGATGCGTTGGACCATCTTCGCCCAAAAATATGGAGTCATGTGTTAAAACATAAATTACTTTGAGTTCCATCATGGCACTCATGCGAATCGCATTACGTGCATAATCGGCAAAAACGAGAAAGGTACCACCATAGGGGATAAAACCTTGATGAGCGGCTAGTCCATTCATGATGGCCGCCATACCAAATTCACGAACACCATAATGGATATAGTTTCCAGATTCTTGTATTTGAATTTCTTGAGAAGTTTTGACTTTGGTATTATTGGATGGGGTTAAATCAGCAGAACCGCCAACGAGTTCCGGTAATTCAGGAATTAAGTACTCTAGACAATATTGTGAAGACTGTCTAGTCGCAACAGCTTGTTTAAATTCTGTTGCTTTTTGAAATAATTGCGCTTTGATTTCAGACCAGTTGTCCGGTAAATCACCATTAATACGGCGTAGAAATTCACTATAAGCTTGCGCATCTTTTTGCATGTAATCAAAACAAGTTTGAATCCATTGATTTTCCGCTTGCTGCCCTTTATCCAGATTAATCAGTGCATATATCTCGTCTGGCACTTTAAAAGGTGGGTAATGCCAATCTAACTTGGCTTTCAATTGAGTCATATCTTCGGCATCTAGTGGTGAGCCATGCACCTTGGCCTGCCCTTCCAATTTTGAGCCAAGGCCAATTTTGGTATGACAGATGATTAAGGAAGGTTTGGTTTTTTCTTGTTGAGATTTTTCAATGGCTTCAAAAATAGCTTGGTGATCATGTCCATCAATTTCTAGGACTTGCCAACCATAGCCATGAAAGCGAGCAATGGTTTCTGCTTTAATATTTTGGGGTGCTTGGCCATCAATGGTGATGCCATTACAGTCATAAAAAGCAATCAGTTTATTAAGTTGATATTCACCTGCAAATGAAGCGCTTTCATGCGATAAACCTTCCATTAAGCAGCCATCACCTAAAAATACATAGGTATAGTGATCAACAATGGGGGCAAGCTGTGTTTCATTAAATTTTAATCCCAATTGTTTTTCAGCCAGCGCCATACCGACTGCATTGGCTAAACCTTGAGATAAAGGACCTGTTGTTACCTCAATTCCTGGTGTATGATTGCGTTCAGGGTGCCCAGGCGTTCTAGAATGTAATTGACGAAATTGCTTAATGTCTTCTAATTGCATATTATAGCCAAATAAATGCAATAAGGCATAATGAAGCATGGAACCATGGCCATTAGAAAGAATAAAGCGGTCGCGGTTGAACCAAAGTGGATTAATGCCATTGAATTTTAAAAAATGTGTCCAAAGGACGGCCGCAATATCGGCCATGCCAAGCGGCATACCAGGGTGTCCAGAATTTGCATGAAATACAGCGTCAATACTGAGAACTCGGAGTGCATTTGCAATTTTTTGTGTTGCATTCATATGTAGAATAATGTTTAAAAAAAAGATTATTCTGACTGGAAAATCCATTTGCAGCAAGTGATTCTGTAAAGGTTAAAAAAATACTGTTTTTAAATCAAGCTCTTGATCTATTTATGTTTCAGGGTGTATTATCGGGCTACAATTTATGAAGGTTATGACTGATATGAAGGATGACAAACATCCCTTTGAAAAAATAAAACATTTGTCTACTGTTATTCAGTTGTTTTGTCATCAATCGCCGGTTAATTATTTACTGAGATTCAGTCCTATTCATCAAAAGTGTCGTTTGTTTCCTATCCAGGAAGATCAAGAATCTTCAGAAGAATACATCGAAGAAGTCGATAAATCTGTATTTGATTTGATGCAGCCAGAAATTTACTATCAAGTATTGCTCAGTCCATCAGAGATTTATGAGCGTTATAAAGTTTTATATTTACAATTATTCTACTTGTTAGATGATAGAGAAAAAACTCATTTGAGCGGTTTTAATCAACAACTTAGCCAAAAAGTGGGTGATAACAAACCAGGAAAAGTCAAGCGCGCCATTTTAGACTGGCGAAATGACTTAGCAACAAAAAAGCCAACGAAATCTGAACAAGCTCATACGCTGGCTGAATTAAAAGTTTTGGAAAAGCGTCGTAGAAATTTAATTATTCAATGTTATTTATATCATGTCATTTTAGAAAAAGTTCATTATCAGTATTTAGGATTGGTCGATGATCAAATTTTAAAGAAATTATTTTCTCAAGGTTTAGTCATTTATGGACTGGTTGATATTTATTTTCGCTCTGAGCCTAAGGTTATAGATTATTTAAATTATATCGGTGTTCCTTTAGCCGTGACCTATGACAACTCATTATTTTTGCTCAACGAGGGCAAACAAAATTCCCATACCAACCCCATTCGCTCATGGACGTTAAATTTAAATCTTTATCGTTTAGGTATTTTACGAATCCGAAGATTAATGATAAGCCTAAATGATGCATTTGAATTAAATGATTTATCTTGGTGGATGCAAACATTTGACCCCTATATCCGCGCGGTCATGAGTATCATTAACGTTCTTTATTTTTTCCCTAGATTTTTGTCTCATATAGCCATGATCATCAAGCATGTATTCATTGAGCAATGCTTAAGTGACGAAGCAAAGCAATTAAAGATTTGGATGCGATTGAAGGTGCAAATGGTTCGTCGTTGGGAAGTTTTACTCAGGGATGCCTTATGGCTTACCAATGGCATGTTGAATTTTTTTGTTTTATTAGGTACATGGGGTGTTTGGTCTTTACCCATTAATGCTTTTTTTCAGTTTGTTGAAGTTCTTTTAAATCTCTATTTGATGTATGATTTTTGGGCAGAATATCGTAATAGTCTGCAAGCATTATCCCAGGATGACATGTTTAAGGGAGTATCTCTGGATGGCGCTCAATCCGACTTTTTTAAAAATTTGCATAAGCGTTTTTTATCGGAAGAAAAAAATCGATATCAACGATTGGTGAATTCAATTTTAATTTTAGCGAGTAATCTTTTTGTCTGTGCGGCATTTGTCAGTATTAGTATTTATTTTCCTCTAGCAGGTGCTATTTTAGGGGTTTTAATGACTTTTGTGCAGTTTTATACGCGTTTTGCCTGGGAAAGTGAAAGAAGTGAAATTAAAGAGCCATTTAATTTGCCAAAGGCGTATACAAAAATGGCCTCACAGGATGAGAAACTTAAAGAGGAATTAATTCTTGTATCAAAAAACCCTGTGACGGTCTCTAATTTAGGCTTGAAACATCCTTAGTGAAGATTGGAAAAAACCGCTTGGTTTGTTAAGCTTATGTTTTTCTAATCAAGGTATGCAGACATGCAAGAAATTCAATTTACAAATTTGCAGGCACATTTATTTCCTCAACAATTAAAAGATTTATTAGACCAAGCCCGACAAGAATTAGAAAAAAAAATTCCTACTGAAAATGTTCGTGATTTATTAGCACTTTTAAATCTACAGGGCAATCAATTAGAGCAATTTTGGAGCCCTGTGAGTCATTTGAATTCTGTGATTGGTAGCCCAGAATGGCGTGAATGTTATCAAGCCTGTCTACCACTTTTAACCGCACATGAAACATTTGTTTATCAGAATCAGGATTTATTTGAAAAATTAAAAAATTGCCAAGAACCTTTAATTCCTGGTGAAGCCAAAATGCGTGAAGATTTTTTATTGGCTTTTTAATTATCAGGAATTGCCTTTAGTGCCCCAGATAGAAAAAAAA
>DNMA01000206.1:0-472 GCA_003489505.1 Legionellales bacterium
CTTACCCCATTTACGCATCTTAATATTCCTTAATTTTACAAAAAAGCTAATCCCCTCAATCATGGCGCTAATTGCTAAATTTTGCAACTAAACATAGGTGCCATATGATAAATCTACACAAATATCTTGAATGAAAAAAAAGGAAAGACATTTTTTACAAAAAATATCCAGATACACTATTGTCAAATGGGTTTTTGCGTTAAAATAATCTCATTTTATTTTAGAAGTTTGATGATTTTGAAAACACTATCTCACATTCGCAATTTTTCTATTATTGCTCACATTGATCATGGTAAATCAACACTAGCTGACCGCTTTATTCAACATTGCGGTGGTTTAACGGAACGTGAAATGTCTGCGCAAGTTCTAGATTCTATGGATATTGAAAAAGAGCGCGGCATTACCATTAAAGCACAAAGCGTTTCGCTAAATTATAAAGCCAAAGATGGTAAAACCTATCTTTTAAATTTTA
>DNMA01000206.1:789-3480 GCA_003489505.1 Legionellales bacterium
AAAACCTATCTTTTAAATTTTATTGATACTCCAGGACATGTTGACTTCAGTTACGAGGTTTCTCGCTCATTGGCTGCTTGTGAAGGTGCATTACTCGTCGTTGATGCCGCACAAGGTGTTGAAGCGCAAACTGTAGCTGTTTGTTATACCGCAATTGATCAGGAATTAGAGGTATTACCTGTTCTCAATAAAATTGACTTACCCCAAGTAGAACCTGAGCGTGTGATTCAAGAAATTGAAGATATTATTGGCATTGAAGCCCATGATGCTATTCATGCCAGTGCTAAAAGTGGCTTAGGGGTTGAGGATGTTTTAGAAGCTATCGTCCAAAAAATTCCAGCACCAGAAGGTGATGTGGATGCGCCCTTACAAGCATTGATTATTGACTCATGGTTTGACCCTTACTTAGGGGTAGTGTCTTTGGTGCGTGTGGTTCATGGTGAAATTCAAAAAGGTGATAAATTACGTGTCATGTCGACAGGACGTCATTATGATGTCGACCAAGTCGGTATTTTTACGCCGTAAAGAACACCCAAAGCAAAACTATCTGCTGGTGAAGTAGGTTATGTAATTGCTGGTATTAAAGAAATTTTAGGTGCGCCTGTTGGGGATACTCTCACCTTAGAAAAAAACCCCGCTCAAGAATCACTCCCCGGTTTTCAGCGTGTTAAACCTCAAGTATATGCAGGCTTATTCCCCATCAATGCCGAAGATTTTGAAGCATTTCGTGAGGCCTTAGCTAAATTGAGTTTAAATGATGCCTCTTTATTTTATGAACCTGAGTCTTCTGAAGCTCTAGGTTTTGGTTTCCGCTGTGGCTTTTTAGGCCTGCTTCATATGGAAATCATTCAAGAGCGCTTAGAACGAGAATATCAACTGGATTTAATTTCCACTGCACCCACTGTGGTTTATCAAATTGAAACCACTAAAGGCGAAATTAAACTAGTAGACAATCCAGCCTATCTGCCACCTATCCCACAAATCAAACAAATGTTTGAACCGATTGTAAGAGCAAATATTTTAGTTCCTCAAGATTATTTAGGTTCTATTATCGGACTTTGTGTGGAAAGACGTGGTATTCAAGTCAATATGACTTATAGTGGACGACAAGTAGCAGTCACTTACGATATGCCGATGAATGAAGTGGTCTCTGACTTTTTTGATAAACTCAAATCCATATCCAGAGGCTATGCATCTTTAGACTATAACTTTGTACGGTTTGAACCCGCTGATCTCGTAAAAATGGATATTTTAATCAATGGTGACAAAGTCGATGCTCTAGCCGTGATTGTCCACAGAAGCCAAGCGCAAAGTCGCGGACGCAATTTAGTTGCTAAATTAAGAGAATTGATTCCTAGACAAATGTTTGATATTGCTATTCAAGCATCATTGGGTAGTCATGTCATTGCTCGTGAAACAGTAAAAGCTTTACGTAAAAATGTTACCGCCAAATGTTATGGTGGTGATATCAGCCGTAAAAGAAAGCTTTTAGAAAAACAAAAGGCGGGGAAAAAACGCATGAAACAATTAGGACATGTTGAAATTCCTCAAGAAGCGTTTATGGCTGTATTTAAAACTGAAAACAAAAATTAAAAGAGGCTAGAATGAATTTTGCTCTATGTTTATTTATTGGTATTCTTTTCACAGGATGTGTCTATGCCTATGAGCACTTATATTTAAAAAAAACCAGGCCTGCTGACGAAAAAGCCTCATGGATTGTTCGTGAAACCAGCTCTTTTTTTCCGATATTAATCATTGTTTTTATTTTACGGTCTTTTTTAATTGAGCCTTTCAGAATCCCCTCCTCTTCTTTAGAACCCACATTAAGAGTGGGTGATTTTGTTGCGGTCAATAAATTTATTTATGGTATTCGCTTACCTATCATTGAGAAAAAAATCATTGATGTCAAAAGCCCAGAACGTGGTGATATCGTCGTATTTCGTTGGCCCCCCAAGCCTCAATATGATTTTATCAAACGCGTTATTGG
Source organism: Legionellales bacterium (assembly GCA_003489505.1). Taxonomy (GTDB): domain Bacteria; phylum Pseudomonadota; class Gammaproteobacteria; order Legionellales; family Legionellaceae; genus UBA2653. Next base: position 2,777 of record DNMA01000206.1, read on the forward strand.
TGTTCCGGGTGATGAAATTCGTTATGAAAATAAGCAATTCTTTATCAATGGTAAAAAAGTGGAATTAACCCCAACTGAATTAAGTTTTGATAAAGGCGATCAAGATGTTCGGGAATTTATTGAGAACTTACCAGGACAAATACATCATATTTTTCAAAGAACCCAGGTACCAGCCTTTGATTTTAGTGTGAAAGTGCCTGCGGGTCATTATCTAGTCATTGGTGATAATCGTGATGACAGTGCTGATAGCCGGTATTGGGGTTTTGTCCCTGACGCTTATTTACGAGGGCAAGCCTTTGGTATTTGGATGAGCTGGGATCAAGACAAATATCGTATCCGATTCAATCGCATTGGGAAGGCTATTCATTAATGCAAAACACTTTTTCATCTTTATCTACCCTATTGGCTTATACATTTAAAAACCCAAGCCTGCTGGAGCAGGCTTTAACGCATCGCAGTGCACATCCGGTGCATAACGAACGTTTAGAGTTTATTGGTGATAGTCTTGTCAATCTCATTATTGGTGAGGCCTTGTATCATGCTCATCCAGAACAGAGTGAAGGTGAACTGAGTCGCTGGCGTGCGGCCCTGGTCCAGCGCGAGACTTTAGCTGAAATTGGCTTGGAGTGGCGATTAAACCAATACATGATTTTAGGGCCTGGTGAAAAAAAAACCGGCGGTCAAAATCGTCCCTCCAATTTAGC
>DNMA01000083.1:0-367 GCA_003489505.1 Legionellales bacterium
AAGTTTTTTTTCTTGAGTAACTTTTATTTCTTGGTCCTTTTGAGAAATGATGCCTTTGATTTGCAAGTGGGTTTTTTGTTTGGAATGAATTTTTTGTTTCATGTTGGAAATTTGATTTTGCATCATTTTGAGATTGGACTGCGCTTGTGTCAGTTGAGTTTGATTGGCATAAATTGCCTGATGCAACATCAAACCCCAGATTAAAACCAATATTTTTTTACAATAATTATTCATTGGAAATTCGTCTTAGTAAACTTTTGCCCGTCATTTCTTTAGGTATGGATAAATTGAGCAAATACAAAATTGTAGGCGCTATATCCACTAAGCTACCATGAGTTTGGGTTGTTTGACAATTTTTTCCAACATA
>DNMA01000083.1:656-3557 GCA_003489505.1 Legionellales bacterium
TTTGACAATTTTTTCCAACATATAAAAATGGAACGGGTGATAATGTATGCGCAGTATGTTTTTGTTGATTGGAGCCATCGTACATTACTTCTGCATTACCATGGTCGGCGGTAATAATCGCATGTGCATTATATTGATGGAGGGCTTTGTCTAGTTTTGCAAAGCATTGGTCTAATACCTCAATGGCCTCAATAGTTGGAGATAGTTCTCCACAATGGCCGACCATATCGGCATTTGCAAAATTGGCAATAATGACATCAAATTCTTGTTTTTGGATGCATTGAATAATTTCATCAGTAATTTCAAATGCACGCATTTCTGGCATCAGGTTATAAGTTTTAACTTTAGGTGAAGCAATTAATATTCTTTCCTCAAGAGGAAATACGGTTTCGATACCACCATTAAAAAAGTAAGTTACATGAGGATACTTTTCTGTTTCAGCAATTCTTAATTGTTTCAGATGATGTCTAGCAAAGATTTCCCCTAAAGTATTTTCTAGTTTTTGTAAGGGGTAAGCGGTTTTAAAGTTAAAGTGGTTTGCGTAAGGCACCATGGTGACATACTCATGAATGCGTGGAAAAACTTGTCTTGGGAATCCTTTGAAGTTGGGGTCAGTCAATGCTTCAGATAATTGAATGGCGCGGTCGGAGCGAAAATTAAAAAAGAAGACATTGTCGCCATCTTGAATGAGTGATGGAGTTGGGCCGATAACGGTTGCAGGAATAAATTCATCGGAGATCCCTTGAGCATAAGCATCTTGAATGGCTTCAATAGCATGATTTGCATGGGGTTTATTCCCTAGTGTTAATAAATCATAAGCTTCTTGAACACGCTCCCAACGATGGTCTCTATCCATGGCATAAAAACGTCCACAAATCGAGGCAATTTTTGCATGAGGATATTGCTGCAGTAAGTTTTCTAATTGTTCAATATTTTGAATGGCCGACTGCGGGGGAGTGTCACGCCCATCTAAGAAAAGATGTAAAGCAACCTTTGGTGAGGAGTGTTTTTTAGTCAATTCTAATAAGGCAAATAAGTGGTCTTGATGGGAGTGAACACCACCAGGCGAAAATAAACCCATGATATGCAGGGTGGATTGATTTTGAATGCTGTCTTGGCAAAGTTTGCTGAGTATAGGATTTTGAAAGAAGGTTTGTTGTTCGATGTCTTGATGAATGCGACATAAATCTTGATAAACGACACGTCCTGCGCCAATATGAGTATGTCCCACCTCGGAGTTGCCAATTTGATTATCAGGTAAACCCACTGAACTGCCAGAGGCCTCTAGTAAGGCATGCGGATAGTTTTTCATCCACTGGTCCCATTGCGGTGTTTTTGCTAATTGGATGGCATTATTTTCTTTAGACTCCAGGTGTCCCCAGCCATCTAAAATGAGCAATAACAATGGTTTCATTTTTAACCTTAAATTTTTGTTTCAAAAAAGGTAAACTATAAACCATTTGATAAAAGGGCAGAAGTATTTTGAAAGAAAAAAAATTACAACATGTTGCCATTGTCATGGATGGTAATGGGCGTTGGGCTACCCAAAAGGGCCTGCCCCGAGTCGAAGGTCATCGTCAGGGCTTAAATGTCGTGCGTGAAATTATCAAGGCTTCCGTAGAAAAAGGGATTCATATCTTAAGTTTATTTGCATTTAGTCATGAAAACTGGTCCAGACCACAAGAAGAAGTCAATTTTCTCATGGAGTTATTTATTACGGCGCTTCAAAAAGAAGTGCCTGCTTTGGTTGAGCAGGGTATTCACTTAAGATTTTTAGGTTCTCAAGAGGGTCTTTCACCCCATTTGATTTTGCAAATGCATGATGCCGAAAAACAAACCGCACACTTGAATAGCTTGAATTTAAATATCGCTTTAAATTACTCAGGGAAGTGGGATATATTAAATGCAGTACAAAAATGTTTAGAGTCCGGGTTAAGTGCTCAAGAACTTAATGCCAGTCGCTTTGAGTCTTTTTTAAGCACCCAAGGCTTGCCAGAGCCGGATTTAATGATTAGAACAAGTGGTGAAACAAGAATTAGTAATTTTTTCTTATGGCAATTGGCTTACACAGAATTATTTTTTACTGATGTATTATGGCCTGATTTTAATCGTGATACCTTTCAAGAGGCGATTGATTTTTTTGAAAACCGAGAACGACGTTTTGGAAAGACTTCTCAACAATTAAGAGACGAAAAAAATGTTTAGACAAAGATTAATCATGACTTTAGTTTTAATTCCATTAGTTTTAGGTGGAGTTATTTTTGCCCCCCATCAGGGGTTTGTAGCAACCATGGTGTTGTTATTGTGTGGTATGTCTTATGAATGGCAACAATTTGTGTCATTAAAAGAGCTAGATACTCCAGTATTTAAAACATTTTTAATCTTTCTAGGGAGTATTTTAGTTGCCTATTTTTCATCGTTTTTTTTATATGTGGATTTAATTTTCTGGGGGCTTGCTGTTTTCTTCATTTTGAATTATCCAAAGTATACGCAAAACTGGGTTAATACGGGCTTTATCAGTTTTGTTGGCTGGCTTTTATTAGGGATGTTTGCAGCAATTATTTGTGAATGGCAACAAACAACCGAGGGCGTTGAGTTATTATTTTGTGTGCTATTTATCGTGTGGTCTGCTGATATTGGCGCATATTTATTTGGGCGTAAATGGGGGCGACATAAAATGCTCCCTGTTGTCAGTCCAGGCAAATCCTGGGAGGGATTGTTTGGGGGCATGCTTTTGGTCTTTGTTGTAGCTTATTTAGAAAGCCTTTATGTCGCTCCAGAATCATTATTAGCTTGGCTTGCTTTAGCGATGGTAACAGCAGTCATCTCCGTGTTTGGTGATTTGTGGATTAGTGTTTTAAAAAGAAATGTTAACTTAAAAGATACCTGGCATATCATTCC
>DNMA01000138.1:0-1477 GCA_003489505.1 Legionellales bacterium
GAATTACCGCCTATGGTCAATGGTGCGCAAATTATTCCAGGTGTTTTAGAATCTTTATTTTTTATGAAATTAGTCTCTGTGGATATCAAAACCTTGGTCACTTTGGTATTAGGTACTTGTATGGGTGGATTACTCGGTGGGCATATTGTCAGTCGCTTAAGTAAACAAGCCATTCGATTCATGATGATTTGTTGTTTTAGTTTAATAATTTGTTTATTGCTATCCAAGCAATTGCATTTACTACCTGTCGGTGGGCAGCTGATGGCCTTAAGTTCATGGAAGTTAGTGATTGGATTTATTGCGATGATTGTATGTGGCGCATTAACCTCAGCTGGAATTGGTTTATTTGCGATGGTTCAAGGGGTTTTATTTTTATTAGGCTTATCTCCAGCAGTTGCTTTCCCTATTATGACCACCGCAGGAGCTATGCAGCAACCTTTAACAACTTTGGTGTTTTTAAAACAAAATAAAATTCCTCTAAAAAAGACTTTAATATTAAGTTTAGGTGGATGTGTCGGTGTGCTTTTAGTTTTACCTGTTTTTTCTTTATTTACGACCACATACTTACATAATTTATTAATTGGTATTTTAATTTACAATGTTACCATGATTGGACAAGCCTATTTCAAGGATTTAAAGGTTCGTAAAGCCCAAAACTTGGTTTATGCTGACTAATGAATTGCGGATATAAAATATACCCGATATAATTCATCTTTTGAGATAGCTTTATTATTATTTTCGACAGGGAACTGATATGCATTTTAAAAGTCGACATCATGCTGGGGAGCTTTTAGCAGATTTACTCAAGGATGTAGATAGTGAAGTGGTTGTAGCTTTGCCTAATGGTGGCGTCCCTGTTGCTTCAAAAGTTGAAAAAGCGCTAAATCTTCCATTGGAACTTTTAACAGTTAGAAAACTTGGCTTACCTAAAAGTCAAGAATATGCATTCGGTGTGCTATCCAGCAATGATGTGGTTGTTTTGGATGAGTATGCTTTAAAATCATACAATGTTAGCCAAGAGTTAATCAATAAAGTTGTTCAAGAAAAGCAAGTTGAATTAAAGGAAACAGAAGAAAAAATTAGAAAATTTTTACCTAAAGTGCATCTCGAGGGTAAAAAAGTGATTCTGATTGATGATGGAATGACAACCGGCACAACCATTCATGCTGCTATTGAATCTTTAAAAATACATGGGGTAGAAGAAATCGTGGTGGCAGTGCCTGTAGCAGGTGCTGATGCTATCAAGAAGATTGAGAAAAAGGGTCATAAAGTCTATTGTTTGAATACAGAACAATATTTAAAGGCTGTCGGTTTTTGGTACGAAGACTTCTCTCAAGTGACTGATGAAGATGTGATGAATATTGTCAAAAGTACAAAAAAATAACACTCGGATTATTTTTTTGGTATAATCATCCTTTTGTATCATCATTAGAGGATATCATGCCAAGGTTAGAAACGAATACGAATACGAATACGA